>JAHWKY010000020.1 GCA_019347575.1 Actinomycetota bacterium
TGCGCGTAGGTCGGCTTGATGCCGGGCGCGAGGGGGTGGCGGGCGAGCTCCGACGACGGCAGCACCTGCGGGAAGCGCTCGTTGCCGGGCACCGGGTCGGCGAGCAGCTTCTCGCGGATCATCGCGTTGTACTGCAGGCTCGCGAACTCGGGCGTGTTGAAGTTCAGCACCACGTCGAGCTTCTGCTCACGGGCCCAGCGGCGCACCCCCGGCAGGCGGCTGTGCTCGGGGACGTAGCAGTCGACCGCGACCCCGTTCTCGGACGAGGTGAAGATCCCGCGGGGCGTGTTGAACACCAGCGTGAGGTTGCCGAGTGTGTGCCCCGGAGCTGCGAGCAGCGCCACGCCGGGACCGACCAGCACGTCGCCGTGGATCAGCAGCAACCGGGACTCATCGATGTCGCGGTAGGTGTCGGGCTGGTGGAAGCGGGCCTGGAAGGGGTGCACCTCGCGGACGTGTTCGAGCTCGGTGCGCGGCACGATCAGGCGCGCGTTGGGGAACGCCGCCGGGACCGGAGCATCCGGGTACCCGAGGTCGGGGGCCGGGGCGGTCGTGCCGATCAGGCGCCGGATGTCCTGGGTGTGCAGGTGGTCGAAGACGAGGTAGTCGACGTCCTCGGGTGCGATGCCGAGGTCGGCGAGGTGGTCGGTGACGGTGGCGTGGCGGCGGAAGAACCACTCGATGGCGCGGTCCTTGTGCAGCGGCAGACGCTCGACGCTGGTCTGCAGGTAGGGCGTCTCGATCCCGAGCTCGTAGTCGGAAGGCTCGGCGAGCAGCGTCACGGTGCGGTCGCCCTCGCGCCAGCGCACGACCATCACGCGGTTGGTCATCCACACGTAGGGGACCGGGGCGCTGCACGCCTCCCACAGCGCGTAGCTGCGCGGATAGGGCAGGGTCACCAGCGAGCGCGACACCAGTGCATCGACCTGGCCCTGGCGCACGAACCACTCCCGGAAAGCGGCCGTCTCGGCCGGCACGCGGGCGAGGGCACGCGCGGGCGGCTCGTCGAGCGTCACGGGCGTGAACGCCTCGATCGGCGTGAACGTGGTGGTCGTGGTGGTGGAAGGCACCGTATAGCTCCTGGGTTAAAGACCTTATCTGACACCTGATGATGGCACATGTTGTGATGGGACGCAAGTCCGTGGTACAGTGGCCGATATGCGGTTGCGCATCGACGAGCTCGCCCAGCGTGCGGGGGTCACCTCGCGCAACATCCGTGCGTACCAGCAGCGTGGCCTTCTGCCCGCGCCGGAGCTCGAGGGCCGCACCGGCTACTACGGCGAGGAGCACCTGCGCCGGCTCGAGCTGATCGGCGAGCTGCAGGAGCGCGGCTTCAGCCTCGAGGCCATCCGCCACACCCTCGACGCGTGGTCATCCGGTGGCGACCTCGGCCACCTGCTGGGCTTCCGCCACCTGCTCACCGCCCCGTTCGCCGAGGAGGAGCCGCGCCGCTACGGCCTCGACGAGCTCGTCGAGCGCTTCCCCGAGGCCGCCGACGACCCCGCCCTCGTCGAACGTGCGGTGCGACTCGGGTTGCTCGAACCCGACGCCGATGGCTTCGTGGCCCGCTCCCCGCTGCTGATCGAAGCCGGCGCTGAGCTCGCCCGAGCCGGTGTGCCCCTGCGCGCGATCTTCGACCTGGTCGTGGCGGTCCGCGCCGACCTGGCCGACATCGCGCGACGCTTCGTCGGGATCGTCGAGGAGCACGTCGTGCGGCCGTTCGAAGCCGCGGGCGGCGATGGCGACCCCGGCGAGGTCATCGAGACCGTGCAGCGCCTGCGCCCCATCGCGCTCGAGGTCGTGCGTCCCTTCCTCGCCGAGCAGATGCAGCGCGCCGTGGAGGAGACGCTCCGCGAGGTCGGCCTGCGCCTCGACCGCGACCTCGAACCGCCTGCCTCGGCCTGACTCCCTCTGGCGACGGCGCCTCCCGCCCTTTGTCGACGCCGCATCCGCGTCGTCGATCCGATGCTCGCACCGTGCACGCGACCGAGAGCGCGGTCTCGGTCGCTGGCCTGGCACGTCACTCGCCGCCGAGAGCGTGGTCTCGGCGGCTCCGATGTCAGGGGGACCCTTCGGCGTCCGGGGGGCGGCGGACGGCGGTGTCGTACGGGGCGAGGTGGCGGGTCACCAGCTCGTAGTGGGCTGAGTGCTCGTCGAACCGCAGCAGCAGCTCGCGTGCTTCGTCGGGGACGACCGATGCGGTGGCTTCGGCCCCCGCGAACTCCTCCACCGCCTGGTGGTCCTCGAAGTTCATCACGGTCACGAACTCGACCTCGTCGCCGACGTCCCGCCGCATCGCGTCGATCCCGTGCAGGCCCACGATGCCGCGCGCGATGATCGCCGGGAGGATGTGCGAGTCGAGCAGGTGCTGGTAGTCGTCCGCGTCGTCTGCTGACGTCCAGCCGTGCCACATGCGGATGATCACGTTGGCCCTCCGGTGCGACGGGGGAACGTTAGAGGGAACGCGAGCGGTCGGTACCTTCCATGCTCCTCCCGACCTGGAGCGCCCCGCTGCGCCGTCCGATCCTGCTCGCAGTCGTCGTCGCGCTCGCGACGGGGACCGCATGCGGGTCGCGCGTGCCGGTGGATCCCGTCACGGGCCTGCCGCTGTCCGAACCGACCGCGACCGCCACGAGTGCCTTGCCACCGACCGGCGACGACGACGTCGTCGCGCCGACCGCCATCCCGACCTCGATCGGGGCCGCCCCGAGCCCGACCCCCGGCGGGGCGCCGACCGGCGAGGGACAGGCGGCGCCCGTCACGCGTCCGCCGGCCGGTGCCGAGACCGAACCGTCCGCCGAGCCCAGCGGCGAGCAGCCACCTCCGGCCGACGTGCCGATGCGCCGACCGGGGACCTACACCTACGACACGAACGGATCGACGTCGACCAGCTTCACCGGCGAGCGCGAGCTACCGCCCGAGACCACCCTGACGGTGCGCCCCGCCGACGGCGCGACCCAGGTGTCGGTCCGTGACATGCGGGGCGAGAACGGGCGCGGCTCGGTGACCGAGTCGACCCTGGTCTTCTCGACCGAGGGGGTGTCGCTCGCCCGCTTGAGGGTGACCACGGTGGTCAGCGAGGGCTTCACCGACGAGCGTGAGTGGGTCCTCGACCCGCCCGAGCTGATCGCCACTCCGAACGCGGCACCAGGGGACCGGCTCACGTTCACGATGGACGACGGCGAGACCCAGGCCGACGTCACCATCGAGGTGCTCCGCGAGGAGGCGCTGACCATCGGCGGCACCGAGGTGATCACGGTCGTGGCGCGGACCACCACGCAGCTGTCGGGCCAGGTCGAGGGGGAGCAGACCACGACCTCGTGGATCCGTCGTGAGGACTTCCTGCCCGTCCGCGAGGAGGGCAGCAGCGACGTGCGCAGCGGGCCCGTCCGGGCGCAGGGGGACTACGAGGCCCAGCTGCGCTCGCTCGACCCCGCGTAGGGCGCGCCCCGCTGCCGCTGCCGCGCACCGAGTGGGAGCAGAACGAGGCAGATGGGCCCCGAACTGCTCCCGCTGGCGCTGCCGCGCACCGAGTGGGAGCGGAACGAGGCAGATACGCCTCGAACTGCTCCCACTGCTCTAGGTCGTGACGAGGGGGCGGCTCGGGACGTGCTCCACGATGAACCCGGCGACCTCCGCGACCACGCCGTCGTCGCGGAGCACGCGGTCGTGGCCGAGACCCGACGTCGTCACCAGCCGCGCACCGGGCCAGGCACGTGCCAGCCGTTCGATGCTCGCGATCGCTACCTCCGGGTCATCACGGTCGCCGACGACCAAGCCGGGCACGTCGAGCCCGGTGACGATCCGCTCCGCCGCCACGGCGGCCCACACCTCGGGTCCGAACCGGGCCTCGATGCGATCCCACAGCCCCTCGGCGGCGCGCCGGGGCAAGCGGAAGCGTTCGACGAACCGAGCCACCGCCTCGTCCAGACGCACCGCTGGAGCGATCAGGGCGACCGCGTCGACCTCGAGAGCGGCGTCGAGCGCGAGGAGCGTCGTGGGGCCACCGATCGAGTGCGCGACGACCGCGCGGGCGTGGACCGTCTCGGCGACGGTGCGCACAGCGGCGGCAGCCTCGTACAGGTTCGTGCGGCGCCCCGGACTGTCGCCGTGCGCGGGCAGGTCCATCACCACGGCGCGGTAGCCCGCGGCCGCGAGGGCGTCGGCCGCCACGCGCATCGTCGCCCCGCGCGTGCCCCAGCCGTGGACCAGCAACACCGTGGGGCCGTCGCCGGTGGCGGCGCCCGCGAGGCCGTCGGGCAACTCGAGCCGGGTCGCGCGTTCGAGCCACGCATCACCGCCAGCACGGGCCCGGGGGGTCTCGACCCGCCACGGCGTGAACCACAACGCCCCGGCCAGCGGGGCGGCCGCGCGACGCGACACGCGTCCCACGGTGCGGGTGGCGAGCAGTGTCGCGAGGGCGATGCCGCGACGGTCCTGGATCCTCATCGTTGTCACCTCCGGGGCTGGCTCGACGTCCTGGCGACGTCGAGCTTGGCGAGTTAGTTGCGGAACGCAACGGACGATAGCCGGGGTCAGTTGCGCAACGCAACTCACGGGCTACGATGGGATCCATGGGAACCGACTTCGGCGCGATGGCCTGCTCGATCGCCCGCACGCTCGACGTGGTGGGTGAGCGCTGGGCGCTGCTCATCATCCGCGACGCGCTCTACGGCGTGCGGCGGTTCGAGGACTTCCAACGCGACCTCGGCATCGCGCGCAACGTGCTGACCAACCGACTCAACGAACTCGTCGAGGCCGGCGTGCTCGAGCGCAGGCTCTACGAGGAGCACCCGCCCCGGTCGGAGTACGTGCTGACGGCCAAGGGCCGCGAGCTGCTACCGGTCATCCTGGCGATGATGTGGTGGGGCGACCGCTGGACCGGCGACGGACCGGCGCCGGTGATCTTGACCCACACCACGTGCGGCGAGGTGACCCGTCCTCACGTCACCTGCGACCGTTGCGGCGAGCCCATCCGCGCCGGCGAGGTCCGCGCCGAGCCGATCCCCGTCGATGCCGAGGTGTGGGAGCGCATCCAGGCCGCCCGAGCCGCCGTCAGCTCCTGACGGTCACATCCGTGTTGGTACATCGCAACCGCAGAGGGTGCGAAGTACCTACATCGATGGAGACTCGACGGGCACTCAGGTCGGCCGGGTGATGCCGAGGAGCGCGCGTGGATCGTCGAGCCACGCGTCGAGCAGCTGCTGACCCAGCGGGTCCGCGCCGACCTTCATCGGTGGTGCCGCCGCGGTGATGGCGTCGACGATGCGGACCGCAGCCTCGTCGACGGCGGTGGTCATCGGCTCGATCGCCAGCCTCCCTGCGTGGGCGTGGCCGGCCAGCTCGGCGTAGCCGTCGAACGCCGCTGCCTCGGGGACCCGCGCTGAGGCGGCGAGCATGTCGGTGGCGACCGGGCCGGGCAGCACCTCGACGACGCTGATCCCGAACGGGGCGAGCTCGACCCGCAGGGTCTCCGACAGCGCCCCGACCGCCGCCTTCGACGCGCGGTACACACCGTAGAACGGCATCGGCACCACGAGGGACGAGGACGTGACGTTCGCGATGACCCCACCGCCGGCAGCTCGCAGCACGTGGATGGCGCGGCGTGTCACCTCGACCAGTCCGAACAGGTTGGTCTCGAACACCCTGCGCCAGTCCTCGAGCGGCTGGTGCTCCACCGGCAGGTAGTCGCACTCGATGCCGGCGTTGTTGACCAGGATGGTCAGGTCGTCGGGCACCTCGATCGTGTCGGGATCGGTCACGTCGAGCCGGGCGATCTCGATCGCACCACCGCTCGAGACGAGATCCTCACCAGCGGCCGGATCGCGCATCGTCGCCACGACCGGGATGCCGCGGCTAGCGAGCTCGAGCGCGACCGCGCGGCCGATGCCGCGGCTCGCGCCGGTGACCAACGCGGTCATCGTTCGCCTCCCACTATCGGCCGGTGAACCGCGGGGCGCGGCCCTCGGCGAA
Source organism: Actinomycetota bacterium (assembly GCA_019347575.1). Classification (NCBI taxonomy): domain Bacteria; kingdom Bacillati; phylum Actinomycetota; species Actinomycetota bacterium. The sequence goes on from JAHWKY010000020.1 coordinate 5,974, forward strand.
GGCCGCGGCACCCTCGCGAGTGTCGTCCATGTCGACCAGCTCGAGCGCTCGTCGTCGGGCGACCTCGGCGAGCTCGTCGGGAGGCTGCGTCGACGCCGCGTACGTCAGCACCTTGGAATCACGCAGAGCCGCCGGGGCGAGCACCGCGATGCGCTCCGCCCAGGCCAGAGCCGCCCCGAGCGCCCCGCCGTCGTCCACGACGCGGTTGAGGAAGCCCATCTCGGCGAGTCGCTCCGCTGGCGCCTGCTCGTCGGCCAGCAGCGCCAGCTCGAGCGCGTGCCCGGGTGCGATCCGCCGCGCCAGCGCCGCCAGCCACGGCGTGGGCAGGTTCCAGCGCGCCTCGGGCAGGCCGAACCGCGCCGACCGTCCGGCGATGCGCAGGTCGGCACCGGTCGCGATCATCATCCCGCCGCCGAGGCACACGCCCTCGATCGCCGCGATCACCGGCTTGTCGGCGAGCCCGTCGGCGACCTCGGGGTAGGGCGGGTCATCGAACCCGCCGCCGGCGGCCGCCGCGATGTCCGCCCCGGCGCAGAAGTCGTCGCCCGCTCCCGTCACCACGCCGACGCGCAGGTCGGGGTCGCCATCGAGCACGCCCCGCAGCGCCCCGACGGCGTGCAGGCCCGGCCCGTCGTAGGCGTTGCGACGGTCGGGGCGGGTGAGGGTCGCGATCAGCACCGCGCCCCGCCGCTCGTACCTGACGTAGCCGTCACCCATGGGGTGAACGCTACCCCCACAACAACTCGCGGAGTCCGGAGTTGCGCGCGACGCCTCGCTCGACCCCGGCACGGACCGAGGCCTCGGTCCCGAGCACGGTGAGGCGCTGTTGCGCGCGGGTGACTGCGGTGTACAGCAGCTCGCGGGTCAGCACGCGCGAGGTCGGGTCGGGCAAGACGACGACCACGTGGCCGAACTGGCTGCCCTGGCTCTTGTGGATCGTCATCGCGTGGACCGTCTCGACGTCCTCGAGACGGGTGGGGCGGAACAGGCGCGCCCCGTCCGGTCCGGGGAACGCCACGACGAGGCGGTCGTCGTCACCCACGACGGTCACGCCCTGGTCGCCGTTCCACAGCCCGAGGCGGCGGTCGTTGCTGGTGACGAGCACGGGGCGGCCCTCGTGCCACGTGCGGTGGGGGGCGAAGCCCGGTGCGGCCGCTGTGAGCCACGACTCGATCAGTGGCACCCACCCCGAGACGCCGGCGGGGCCCCGGCGGTGCCCGCAGAGCACGCGCAGCTCGTGCAGGTGGGCGAGTGCCTCGTCGACGCGCCCAGCCATCGCCGCGCGCACGACCGCCCCGCCGGCGCCGCACACCGCGTCGTGCACCGTGCCGAGGTGGTCGGCGCTGCGGTCGGCATCTCCGGGCGCGTCGAGCCAGGTCAGGTCGTCGTAGCCGCCGCGCAGCACGTCGACCGCGGTGTCAGCGTCGCCGGACCTGGCCGCGGTGGCCAGTGCGGCGATCCCCGAGTCTTCGCGGAAGCGGTGCACCCGGGTCAGCACCACGATGCCAGCGGCGATGGCGCCGTGCGGCTCCGCCGGAGCCGCAGCGGTTCGGGCACCGTCGCTGGCGCGGACCGGTCGCTCCGGATCGCTGCCACCTGCGCCAGCGGTCGCTGCGGGACCGACGATGTCGCCGAACACGGTGCCCGCCTCGACCGACTGGAGCTGGTCGGGGTCCCCCACGAGCACGATGCGGGCGTCCTCCCGGAGCGCGTCGAGCAGCTTCGCCATGAGCGCGAGCGACACCATCGAGGTCTCGTCGACCACGATGACGTCGTGGGGGAGGGGGTCCTCGGCGCGGTGGCGGAAGCGCGTGGGGTTGCCCGGGTTCCAACCGAGCAGACGGTGCAGGGTCGTCGCGGTCGACCCGCGTAGCCGGTCGCGCACCTCGTGGGACGTGTCGAGCTCGCCGGCGGCGTCGTGGATCGCGACCGTCAAGCGGTCGGCGGCCTTCCCGGTCGGTGCGGCCAGGCCGACCCGAGGCGCCCGCGCCCCGCCTACCTCGGCCACCTCGTGCAGCGTCGCGAGTAGCCGCGCGACCGTGGTGGTCTTGCCCGTGCCCGGCCCGCCGGCGATGACCGCGACCCGGCGGCGGACGCCGGTCTCGGCAGCCACACGCTGGCGATCGTCGTCCTCGACGCCAGGGAAGAGGCGGTCGAGGATGGCGGCGAGCGCGCGGTCGTCGACCCGCGCCTCGGCGAGCTGCGCCCGCCGCTCCAGCTCGGTCGCCACACGCCGCTCGTAGCGCCAGTAGCGGTCGAGGTACAGCCGCGTGTCGACGAGCGTGAGCGGCTGGTGCCCGGCGCTCACCGCGTCGAACAGGGTGGGCTCGCCGTCACGGTCCGGCGTCCCGATCGCGACGGCGGGGGAGCTGCGCACGAGCTCGACCCAGTCGGCGAGGTCGGGCCAGGCCAGCGCGTCGGTGGGAACGGTCGCGTCGTCGTCGGGCGCGACCGTGTCGGCGACCGTCGCGAGGTCGGCGCAGACGTGACCGAATCGGGGCGCGCGGACGGTCAGGGCGATCGCGAGCAGGACGTCGTCGCGGTTCTCGCCGGTCAGCCGGCAGATGACGCGTGCGGCGTGGACGTCCGCGGGTCCGAGGATGCCCGCCGCGTTGAACGGTGCGAGGCGCTGCGGTGGGCGTGCGACCGAGCGCACGTCGGAGGGTTCGCGCTCGATCATGCCTCCCCCCTTGAGGGGGGAGGGGCCGGCGTTGCCGGCCTGGGGGGTGGACTCGGAGTCGTCACGCCGCGATCTCGGCGCCGTCGAGCAGGTCGCTGAGTCCGGTCACGAGGGCGCTCGGCGGCCGCCAGGTGAACACTCCGCAGACGTCGTCGCCGACCGTGGGCGTGTCCGCGCCCAGCATCCCGCGGACGAACAGGTAGAGCACGCCCCCGAGGTGGCGGGCCGCGTCGTAGCCGGCAACGCGCCAGCGCAGGTAGCGGTGCAGGGCGGCGCTGTAGAGCAGCGCCTGCAGCGGGTAGTGGCTGTGGCGCATGGCCTCGGCGAGGGCGGCGGGGCGGTAGTGCCACGCGGTCAGCGGCTCGTCGCGGGGCGCCAGTCGGTTGGTCTTGTGATCGACGACGACGTAGCGATCGTCCACTCGGAGCACCACGTCGATGCTGCCCGTGAGGAAGCCGCGGAGGTCCCGCTCGAGCATCCAGGTGGGCAGGTCGTCGGCGTAACCGGCGAGGGGGTCGGTGTGGGGGAGGTGGGTGCGGAGCAGGTGGGCGATGTCACCGACCCGGACCCGCGTCGTGGGCGTGACGCCTCCGGCGAGCGGCAGCTCGAAGGCCATCTCGTCACGCCGGTCGCGGCGGGGGAACGAGGCGAGCGTCCGCCCGTCGGTCAGAGGGCCGAGGGGGGTCGCGATCACGTGCATCAGTGCCGAGACCCACGGGGCGGCGTCTGCGATGTCGAGTTGGCGCCGCTGCGCCTGCCGCGCGACGTGGGTCGTCAGCTCGTCGTCGAGGTCGTCGGCGGCCCAGTCGGATCCCTCGAGCACGGCGTGCACGAAGGTGCCGACCTCGGCTCCGCCAGCCAGATCGCTCCAGGGTGATGCGTGCGCGTGCAACGACGCCAGATCGTCATCCGCCACGAGCGGGATCACGGATGGCTCGTCGTCGGTGGTGTCGGTCTCGGGTTCGCTGGCGACCTTGCGCTCGACGTCACTACGGGGATCGGCCGCGACCGCGCTGTAGGAGGTGCGGTGCCACGCGGTGTCGATGGGGCGCTCGAACGGCGCCGCGCGCAGGTCCGGCTGGGCCGCATCCCGGGGCGACCACGGTCCCGCGACCGGCTGCGGTGGTGTGGTCTCGACCACGAACGTCCCCTCGGCACGTCCCTCGATGGAGCGGCACAGCTCGAGGATGCGGTCGTCGTCGAGCACCCGCGAGGGGTTGGTCGTCACGCACGTGTCGCGCCCCACCCGGTTCAACAGCACCCGCCCCATCGCGGACCACTCGGGCTTGCCGGCGGGGGCGTAGTAGGCGACGACCTGGTGCTCGGCGCGGGTGAGCGCGACGTAGAGCAGCCGCAGCTGCTCGCCGCGCTCCTCGTGCTCGGCGCGTTCCCGGTGCGCGTTCGCCTCGGGTGTGTCCTCCCCGCCGACGTCGATCGTGCGCGCCCCGTCGGGGCCGTGGAAGGAGTGGATGTCGGTCTCGAACCCGCCGGACGACCACAGGAAGGGCACGTAGACGATGGGGAACTGCAGGCCTTTGGCACGGTGGATGGTGAGGATCTGCACCGCGTCGTCGTCCGATTCGAGCCGGCGCAGCTTCTCGTCGTCGCCTTCGGCGGTGCGACGCGCCTCGTCGATGCGCGCCCGCAGCCACGACGTCAGCGCCGTGGGTCCGAGATGCTCGGCCGCGGCGGCCGCGTGGAGCTGCTCGCCGATGTGCTCGAGGTCGGTGACGTGGCGCTCGCCATCGGGGCGACCGAGCAGCCGCGCGTGGACCCGCTGCTGCAGGACCACGGTCCGCAGCAGCGAGGTGACATCGCGGTTGCGCAGCACGTCGGTCCAGTGGTGGACCGCGTCGTGCAGGTCGTCCCAGTCGTCGTCGCTGGCTGCCGCGACACGGTCACCGTTCCAGCCCACGAACGCCGACAGCGCCAGGGCCCGGACCCGCGCCCCCGACGCGGGGCGCTCGATCGCCTCGAGCAGCCGGAGCCAGTCGCTCGCCGCGGCGGTCTCGAACACGCTGCCGACACCGTTGATGATCGCGGGCACGCCCGCGGCCACGAGCGCGGCGTGGACGCGCGCGGCCTCGTCGTTGCTGCGCACCAGCACGGCGACGTCGCCGGGGGCGACGCGGTCCCGGCGCTCGGTGCCGTCGGCGTCGCGGTCGACGATGTGGGCATCGGAGGACAGCAACGTGACGATGTCGTCGGCGACGTCATCGGCGATGTGGTTGCGCGCCTGGTCGGCGTTGATCTTGCGCTGGTACACGCGCATCCGATCGTGACGGGGGACCAGGCGCAGACGGAAGGCCGCGTCGACCGGCGCCCCCACGAGCCTCGGGTCGGCGTGCGCGGGCGCGTGATCGACCGGGCGGAACGCGATGTCGTCCTCGCCGAACGTCGCGCCCGCCAGGACGCACTCGAGGGCTCGCAGCAGGCGCGCGTCGGAGCGCCAGTTGGTCCCCAGCGTCCGGCGCGTGACCGATGGCGTGCGGACGGCGGCGAGGTAGGCGTACACGTCCGCGCCACGGAAGGCGTAGATGGCCTGCTTGGGATCTCCGATGAGCACGAGCGCGGAGCCGTCGGCATCCTCGAACGTGGCCCGCAGGATGTCCCACTGCACCGGGTCGGTGTCCTGGAACTCGTCGATCAACGCGATCGTGTAGTGGTCGCGGATCGCCCTGCGCACGTCGTGCCCGCGCGCCTCGTCGAGGACGGCCGCACGCAGCCGCGTGAGCAGGTCGTCGTAGCTGATGCGGCGGCTGCGACGCTTGCGTCGTTCGGCGTCGTCGCGGATCGCGTACGCGAGGTCGACCCGCAGCCGCGCGATGGGGTTGTCGGTCTGGAGGGGTAGCAGCGGGGTGATGGGGTTGCCCATCACCACACGGGCGATCTCGAGCGCCTTCCGGCGAGGCAACTGCCCATCGCCGCCACCGTGGAAGCGCCGGACGAGGCAGTCGTCGACGGTCTCCTCGACGAGGTCCGCGAGGTCCTCGACCAGCTCGGCATCGCGCTCCAGGTCGCTGGCCAGCCCCAGGCCCTGCAGTACGTGCTGGCAGAAGCCGTGGATCGTGCTGATCGTCGCGGCGTCGAACTCCGTCAGCGCCTCGCTCAGGCGGGCGTGACGCAGAGCCAGCTCGTCGTCCTCGACGTCGGCGATCAGCCCGAGCACCGGATCGCTGGTAGACGGCGCCCCGCCCGCCAGTACGGCCTCGAGGTGGGTCGTGGCGGTCACGAGACGACGCCGCACGCGTTCGCGCAGTTCCGCGGTCGCCGCGCGCGTGAAGGTGAGGATGAGCAGCTGGGGCAGCCGCGCGTGTCCTTCGGCGACGTAGCGGGTGGCGAGGCCGGCGATGGTGTAGGTCTTGCCGGTGCCCGCGCTCGCCTCGAGGACGGTCGTGCCCCGAGGGAGCGGGTCGGTCAGCGACATGACGTCCGTCACGACAGATCCTTCACGGTCTCGCAGCTGACCAGGGGGTGCCACAGGCTCGCGGCGAGGTGCAGCAGACGGCTGTCCTGGTCGATCTGGCTCAGCAGCGCCGCCTCGACCTTCTTGGCCTCGTCGGCGATCAGGTCGAGAGGTGGGGGATCGGTCTTGCGGTGCAGCCACTCCGCCCGCTCGAGAGCGGCCCGCGACACGAGGGCTGCCAGCGCATCGCTGCGCTCGTCGTCGCGCACCGACCGGCGTGCGAGGTCGGCGAACGGTAGAGCGCGCCCGAACGCCAGCACGTGGTAGTCATCGGCGTTCTCCGACCACGATCGGTACGGCGTCGCCTCCCAGCGCTTGGTGGCGTAGGCGTCCGGCGGCTTGTTGTGCAGGATCGACTCGAGGCACGCCAGCGCGGTGTCGCACGGCAGCGGCAGCGGCTCGCACAGTCCCCGGTCGTACAGGGCGACGAGCCGCTGCAGGTGCATCCGCGCGTCGTCGTGGCTGGTACCGGTGAGGACCGACACCGATGCCCCGTCCCCGCCGCGCTGGCGCCGCCCCGCCGTCACGACCGTGAGGTCTCGGTCAGGCTGAGCGACCGTGGCGGCCAGCAGGTGCACCCACGACTCCAACCGATGCTTGGCGCCGAGCCGGCTGTAGCGCAGCGCCGTCGCGACGGCGCCCCGGACGCCGGAGATCGCCCCGACGATCGTGCGCCCGTCGTCGAGGTCGACGGTGACGTCGAGCGTCTCACCTGCGCCGGGCTTGGCGCCGTGGTCGGCTGCGAGCGCCAGGATCGAGTCGGTCGTGGCAGTGATCTCGCTGAGGTCCTCGTCGGCGAGCGCCCCGGGAGGCAGCACGCCCCGAGCGCGGAGCGTCGCGATCACGTGGTCGCGCTCGTGACCCGCGATCGCGGCGTCGATGAAGCGCTGGCCGACCTCCCACTTGGCCAACCCGTCGAGATCGATCGGGATGGCGTCGGAGGGCTCCTCGGCGCTCGACGGCAGCGACACCTGCATGCGCGTCCGCACGAACGCCTTGACCGGATGGGCCAGGAACGCGATCAGATCGCGCAGCTCGATGGTGTCCGCGTCGTCGGCGGAGGTCAGCGGGGCGGTGAGGAAGGCCGGTGCGGGCTCGCGCTCGGCCAACGACGCGCGCGCGGCGTCCAACCCGTCGGCGTCGAAGCTCCAGGGGCCAGGGACCCCGAGCATGCCGTCGCGGTAGTTGCGCGCGTCGAACGGCTGCAGCGGGTGGTGGATGGTGATGCGCTCGCTGGCCGGACCACCGTCCGACGTGCGCACGCTGCGGTCGATGACATCGCACAGCTCGCCGAGAGGGACCGCCGGTGGACGCGGCTCGTTGGTGCGCTCGTCACGGGCGCGGTAGGTCACGATGAGCTGCTCGGTGGCGGCGAGGACGGCGTCGAGCAGCAGCTGACGGTCCTCGGAACGGGGGTCGCGATCGCCGACGCGGGGCGCGCGGTCCACGAGGTCGTCGCTGTCGGAGATACTGCGGCGTGGGAAGCTCTCGTCATCCAGCCCGAGCAGGCACACGAGGCGGTGGGGGACCGAACGCATCGGGACGAGCGTGCACACGACCAGGTCACCGGTGCGCTGCCCGGCACGGCTCGGCCGCCCCGCGAGCCGGTCGGCGAGCAGCGAGCGCACCTCGGCCAGCGACAACGGCACCGCACTGGGCACACCGTCGCGCGACGCCTCGGCGACGACGTCGTCGAGCACGTTCGCGAGCTGCACGCGCTGCCAGCGCGTCTCGAAGCGGGTGGCGGTCAGCGCGTCGGCGACCGCGGTGATCGCGCCGCGCCACGCCCCGATGGGCTGGCCGGCGCGCAGCGACGCGACGGCGTCGGCGAGCCGCTCGACGAACTCGACGAAGCGTCCACCGAGGTCGACATCGGTGCCCTCGATGCCGTCGTAGGGGGCGGTGTCACCCACCAGGCGGAACTCCTCGTCGGCCATGGCGACCCCGAGGAGCAGTCGGTCGAGCCCGGCACGCCACGAGTTGGCGTCGATCGGGGGCAGGTCGTGCTCGGCGCGGTGAGCCCCGTCTATGCCCCAGCGGACGTTGAGGTCGGCGACCCACGCCTCGAGGCGCTCGACCGCGTCGTCGTCGAAGCCGAAGCGGTCCCGGACCGGCTCGCGGGTGGCGAGATCGAGCACCTCGGACGCGGTGAGCCGGCCGTCGGCGAGATCGAGCAGGTCCGCGACGACGCGGAGCAGCGGGTTGGTGCGCCGGATCGAACGGTCGGCCAACCGCACCCGCAGGTCGGGTCGGCCGGGACGGTCGTCGTCCGCGACGGCCTGGGCTCCGAAGACGGCCTCGATCAGCGGGGCGAAGTCCTCGATGTCGGGGCACATCACGATGATGTCGCGCGGTTCGAGCGTGGGGTCGTCGGCGAGGGCGTGCAGGACGGCGTCGCGGAGCACCTCGACCTGTCGCGTGCGGCCGTGGCAGCCGTGGATCTGCACCGACCGGTCGTGCTCGTCGAGGGCGGGGCGCTCGGCGCCGAGCGCCGGCAGCGGCCGGTCCTCGACGATGTCCCGCTGCAACCGACCCAACAACGTGAGCGGTTGCGACCCTCCTGCGGATCTCCGTTCGGGCTCGACGCGAGGCGCCATCGACGGCGCGGATGCGCGGTCGCCAGAGGAGAGCACGAGTTGCATCTCGCGGGCGTCGCGGCCCCACGAGCGCACGATCGGGTGCCGTGCCGCCTCGCGGGTGGGGTCGTGCTCGCGCAAGGGCAGGGTCGCCCCGTCGGTGCGCTCGCGGATGGCATCCCAGAGCACGGGCGAGGAGTGGAGCAGCAACAGGTGCACGTCGCGGTGCAGCGCCAGGGCCTCGAGCACCTCGACCGAGCTCGCGGGGATGGCGGTCAGACCGAACAGCGCGATGCGCTCGGGCAGCTCGACCGTCCGGGGCGTGCTCCGCAGGACCTCGACGCATCGCGCCAGTCGTTGCGCGGGCGATGGTCGCCCGACGTATGCGTTCACCGCACGCCACAGGCGGGGCTGCCACACGAGGTCGGGGCGCAGCGGCTCCCCGTCGGCACCCACGTCGCGCTCGTGGAGCCACGCCCGCAGCATCTCGGGGCGGTGCACGCCGTAGCGGTCGAAGAGGTCGGCCACGTGCCGCAGCGCGGCGAAGCGGCGGTTGGAGGGTCCCCCCGCATCGCCGAGGTGCGCCGCCAGCGGGCCGAGGCTGGCGGGTGCGACCTCGGTCGTGGCGACGAGCTCGAGCAGCGACCACACGAGCCGATCGGGATGCCAGGGGTCCTCGTCGGGGTCGGTCCCCGTCGTCGTCGCGAGGACGTCGCCGACGAGGCGCATCGGGAACGGGAAATCGATGTTCGCGGCGACGCCGTCAGCGCCCCGGGATCCGACCCCGAGGCGGGTCGCGAGCTCCTGGGCGATCCACCGCTCGATGCCGCGCGAGTGGACCGCCACGACCTCGGTGGCGAGCGGATCGGCGAGCGGCTCACGGAGCACGTCAGCGAGCGCCCCGACCAGTCGGTCGGAGCGTTCGGCGCGGTGGATGTGGAGCACGATCCTCCCCGTTGGCGGCTGCGTCGGCTCGCCGGCGTCGTCCCGGCGGCGATCCCCGTGCCCACCGGCGACAGAGTACGGGGCAGCTGTGACAGCGCCCCCTAGGAGGGTGGTGCCCAACTGTGGCGCACGTCTGGCCGGTCCAGATCGCCCAGCCGCACACCACGCTGAGCACCACCCTCCTAGCCTCCGTTAGGGTGAGCTCGGACTTCAAGTTCCCCGGCATCCGGCCGAAAGATGTACCGAGGGAAGAAGGGGAGTCCTGTGGGGGACGGCGTCGTCACCAAGGCTGGCACGACGCGTGGCCGTGAGCGCGCGTCGATCGGTCAGCTCCACCCCGACATCAGCGTCACGCTGGACAGGGTCGAGCGCCGTCGCGCTCACCTGTGGGGCGTCGCGGCGCTGTTCATGGTGGGGGTGTCGGCGATCCTGGCCGTCACGCTGTCGGGCATCGACGCCAGCGAGGTCATGCCGGACTCGCCCACCCTGCGCTGGTCGTTGTTGGCCATCGGCGCGACGTTCCTGATCTACGTCGTCGACCAGGAGCGGCGGCTGCGTAGCCTCACCCGCCGGTTGTTCGAGGCGGAGGTGCTCGCGGCCGCGCTCCACAGCCGCATCAGCGACCTGACGACGTTGACGCGCGTCGGGCACCTCGTCAACTCGTACCTGACGATGGAGGAGGTGCTCGAGGTCCTGCTCGACGCGGTCTTCGAGCTGACCGACGCCAGGCGCGGATCGGTCACCTTCCTCGAGGGCGACGACCTGGTTGTGGCGGTCAGCGCCGGCGCCGATGCGCCGCCACGCGGGGCGCTGCATCCCGCGGATCGCGGCGTCGCCGGCTGGGTCGTGGCCCACCGCGAGCCGCTCCTCATCAGCGGGCGTCTCGACACCAGCCAGTTCCCCGGCCACATCGAGCGCGCCGGCAAGCCGGGCTCGTCCATCTCGGCGCCGCTGATGGCCGGCGACGAGCTCATCGGCGTGCTGTCGGTCGAACGTGGCGCGGGCCAGCCACCCTTCGACGAGATCCAGCTGCGGTCAGTCGCCCTCTTCGCGGCTCAGGCCGCGACCGCGGTGATCAACGCCCGTCGCTACGAGGAGGAGCGGTCGCGCGTCGAGTCGCTGGCGACCGCCCTCGAGCGCCGCAGCGAGTTCGTCGCCACGCTCGTGCACGAGCTCAAGAACCCTCTCACCGCCATCGTCGGGTTCTCGTCCGTGCTCGGACAGCGCGCCGACGCCGTCGAGGGCGAGGTCCGTGACCGGATGATCACCTCGATCGGCGACCAGGCCCAGCGTCTGCGCGACATGGTCGAGGAGGTCCTCAACGTCGCCAGCGCCGACGCGGGCGCCGACCTGGCGCGCAAGCCGGTGATGATCCGCGAGCTCATCGACGCCGCGGTCGCCAGCGCGCACGCGGTCGCGATCGCTCGCGACGGTCAGCCCCGTGCGATAACGGGCACCGTCCCCGACGACCTCCCCGTCGTCTACGGCGACGCCACCGCGTTGTCGCGGGTCGTCGCGAACCTGCTCGAGAACGCGGTCAAGTACTCGGACGCGGCGACCCCCGTCCACGTCGAGGTCACACACGGCGCCAGCGAGGTGCGGATCGGCGTGATCGACAACGGGCCGGGCATCCCGGAGGACCAGCAGGAGTTGATCTTCGAACGCTTCCGTCGCTCGACCGAAGGACGCGCCGCTGGCGCCGGCCTCGGGCTGTACATCGTGCGGTCGCTCGTCACGGCACACGGCGGCAAGGTGTGGGTCGAGTCCGAACCCGGCGCCGGATCGACCTTCATCGTCACGCTGCCCGTGCGTGTGGCAGAGCGATCCGACGAAGTCGACGTCCCCGAACCGTCCGCCGTCGCGAGTCCACAGAGCACGAAATGAGCGGCGCAGGAACCTCCCGCTAGCACGTCGAAGCTCCCCCCGACCTCGAGGGAAGGGCTCACGTGGGCACACGCCGTCGCGGCCTGGCCACCATCGCCGTCCTGACCGTCGTGGCCGCTGCTGCTGCAGCGTCGCCGGTGGCCGCGGACCACCACCAGACGACGAGCGGACAGAGCCAGCCCATCTACGGCAGCTCGGTCGTGGAGCAGTACCGCGTCCCCACCGAGCACGGGACCATCTACGGCGTGGTCGAGCGCCCCGTGGTCCCCGCGGACGTGAAGGTGCCCGTGATCCTCACGTACTCGCCCTACAACCTCACCGCGACCCCCATCGGCACCGAGGTCCGCTTCGGCGACGGCGTCGCCAGCTACTACGTGCCACGCGGGTACGCGCGGGCGATCTTCGATCTCGTGGGGACCAAGGACTCGGGCGGCTGTTACGACTTCGGCGGGAAGAAGGAGGGCGAGACCGGCGCGGCCGTCGTGGACTTCCTCGGCCGCCAGGCGTGGTCGAACGGCAAGGTGGGGATGATCGGCGGCTCCTACGACGGCACCACCCAGTACGCCACCGCCATCGAGGCGCCCGAGCACCTCACCACCATCGTGCCCCAGGTCGCGATCGACCGCTGGTACGACTACCCCTACGAGCACGGGGTCCGGCGCTTCTCCGGCTTCGGCACGCCGCTGCTGTTCGACTACGGCTACGCCACGGCGCCGCCGCTCAACGTCGCTGACGACCCGGTCGCCTGGGCCGAGGCCACGATCGGGCACGTCAACCCGTGCAGCCGCGTCGAGCACCAGATCCGCGGCTACGGCTACGACCCCGTCTACGACGACTTCTGGCTCGAGCGCGACTACCGCCAGCACGCGCGGAACGTGACCGCGTCGGTGCTGATCGAGGGCGGCTGGCGCGACATCAACGTCCAGCCGGTCGGCTCGACCCGGTTCTGGCAAGCTCTGCCCGACGATCACCCCAAGAAGCTCGTGATCGGCCAGTGGGGCCACAACGCTGCCGACTTCGACGACTCCGACGACATCCGCCACGCCTGGTTCGACCACTGGCTGCTCGGCCTCGACACTGGCGTGATGGAGCTGCCGCGGGTCGATTCCGGCCTGCGCGGAGGTGAGCGCATCCAGGCCGACCACTGGCCGCCGTTGCGGACCCGCAACGCGCCGCTCGGATTGACCGGAGCGGCGGCTCAGGAGGTCGATGAGCTCGGTCAGGTGCTGGCGTCGACGACCTGGACCGACGCCGACACCCAGCTGTCCGAGGCCCGGCTCCTGCGCGACTGCCGGCCGTCGCGGACCTCCCTGCCGGCCGAGTACGTGTGCACCCAGTTCCTCGGTGAGCCGCTCGAGGCATCGGTGCGCATCTCGGGTACCCCGCTGCTCGACCTCGAGGTCGTGTCGGAGGCTCCGGGTGGGCTCGAGGAGGTCGCGACCCAGCTCGCGGTCGTGCTGTTCGAGCAGTACCCCGACGGCCAGCGCATCGCGATCACCCGCGGGATGCTCAACATCCTCAACCGCGACGGGCTCGACACCAGCGTCCCGGCCGTCTCCGGGGAGCCGTACCGCGCGACCGTCGAGCTCGACGACACGGAGTGGCGCGTGCCCGCCGGGGCGCGACTCGGTCTGGCGATCGGCTCGCACAACCGCAACGTCGCGTTCGTCCCCGACGACGACACCTACGCGACCAACGCGATCGCGGTGGCCGGTGCTGACGCCACGCCGTCGGTGCTGCGCCTGCCCGTCAGCGAGGGGCACACCGCGGTCGGCATCCCTGATCCCGACGACGAGGAGAGCGGCGGCGCCACGGGTCCGTCGGCCGAGGCGCGGACGACGGCCCTGGAGGTGGAGCGGAGTGAGCGACGCGGCGGCGTCCTGCCCTGAGCGGGAACTGCCTCTTCGGGCAGCGACGTCGGTGCAGGCTCAGGCGAGCAGCTGGCGGATGGTGACGATGTCGCGCGTCTGACCGCCGTCCTCCGAGGGGGTCTCGACGATCGCCGCCGGTACGCCGAGCTCGGCGCAGGTGACGATCATCGCCTCGAGCGTCTCCAGACCCATCTGGCCCTCGCCGAGGTTGACGTGGCGGTCGCGTCCCGCCCCGGCTGCGTCCTTGGAGTCGTTGACGTGGAGCAGGTCGATGCCGTCGGTCGCCTCGGCGAACGCCTTCACGTAGCCCATCGGGTCGGTCGCCGCATCCGGATCGCCGGCCCACGCGTGACACGTGTCGAAGCACGCCCCGATCGGGACAGCCAGATCCTCGGCTCGCAGCACCTCGAAGAGCCGTGCCAGATCGGCCAGGTGGCGGCCCGGGGCGGTCCCGCCGGACGCGGTGTTCTCGATCAGCACGGGGACGGGGGAGTCGAGTCGGTGCGCGAGGTCGATCCAGCGGTCGAGCGCCGCCGTCATGTCCCCCCCACCGGCCGCGTGTCCCGCGTGCACCACGACCCCGGCGATGCCGCAGCGCTCCGCCTCGTCGAGGGTCGCCTGCAGGTTCAGCGCGGTCTTCGCGCGCACCTCGGCGTTGCCGGATGCGGGGTTGCACAGGTACGGGGCGTGGGCGGCGACGACGATGCCGCTGCCGCACAGGTCGGCCGCATCGGGGCGGTGCAGCGGGTGCTTCCACACGCGGGGCGCCGAGAGGTGGATCTGCGCGCAGTCGGCGCCCCGCTCCGCCATCGCACGAGCCGGATCCTTCGACGGCACCGATGCCCCGATGCGCACGCGCACACCTCCCTCTCGGTCGAGGAGGGTACGGGTCAGGGTCGGGTCAGCCGGAGCACGCCGACCGAGAGGGCCGTGATCGCCTCACGGTCGTAGTAGGCCAGCCACGCGGCGACGCGGCGCTCGCCCTCGGGTGACGCTGCGTCACGGACGAACGCGCGGGCGTACGACTCCGGTTCCCAGCGGCGTTCCTCGACGACCTCGCCGACGAGACCGGTGCGCGACCACCACCCGCGTGGGTCATCGCTGCTGATCCAGCTTGCGAGCAGGATGGCCGTGCCGCGGTCGCTGAGGTGGTCCGGAAGAGCGCGGATCAGATCGCGGCAGAAACGGTCGCCGCGTTGGGGTGCGTCGCGGTAGGCGAGCTCGGCCGCGGGTGAGATGACGAACGGCGGGTTGCACGCGATCAGATCGAAGCGGTCGTCCCTCACCGGCTCGAAGCGGTCGCCTCGTCGCACGTCGATGTCCGGGGCGGCGTTGAGCCGTACGGTCATCCCCGCGAGTCGCACGGCGCGCTGCGTGAGATCGGTCGCGACGACCGCATCGCTCCAGCGGCGCAGCTGCAGCGCGAGGTAGCCCGGGCCGGTCCCGAGGTCGAGCGCCCGGGCCGCGGGTTCGCGGGGGAGGGCCGCGAGGAGCTGTTCGGTCGTCACGCTAGGGCCGGGGACCACGTCCTCAGTGGCGGCTCCGTGCTCGAAGTCGCAGACGATGTGGAAGCCGCCGTGAGGCGTGATGCGCAGCGGGGCGACGACGCGATCGCCGTCGGGGCGGAGCAAGCCCGCAGCCACCCACGCGTCGAGATCGGTCGGTGCCAGCGCCGCCTCCGCGGCAGCGCGCTCCACCGCCGCCCCGACCCCGAACAGCACGGCGATCGTGTCCCGGCGCTCGTCGCCGCTGCTGGAGGCGAGGCGCACGCTGCCGTCCGAGGCACGGGCCACGGCGAAGCCCTCGAGGCCCTCGTCGTCGTACCCCATCGCGACGAGCGGGGCGCGGAGCGCGGCGAGGTCGACCATCGCCTCACCGTAGACCCGCGGCGGTCCTCCGCGATCCGAGCAGTTGTTGACTGACCGTCGGTCATGTACGGTCCGGGTTGCGCGGACCTGGGAGGGGATGGGATGGAAGGTCACGACGCAGCAGCGCTGCGGACGGCCGGAACGCTCGCGCTGGTGGGCGGGATCGTCGCGGCGGTCGCGAACCTGGTGCACCCGGTCATCGACGACACTGCGACCACCGAGGAGATCATCGCGCTGGTCGGGGACACGTGGTACTGGACCCCGCTGCACCTGCTGATCGGCGCTGGCGTCCTCATCCTCGTCGCGGCGTTCGCCGTCGCCGCCCCGACCTTCCCGCGCCCTCGAGCACGGCAGGCCGCACAGGCCGCCGTCGTGCTCGGCGTGTTGTCGGGGGCGATCTTCGTGATCCAGATCGCGGGCATCGACGGCATCGCGTTCCGCTACCTCGCCGACGCGGGCACCGACGCCGAGCTCGTCGCGCTGCTGCAGGACCTCGACGTGGCGCTGCTGTCGCTGTCGATCGCGCTGTTCATGGGTGCGACGGCGGCTGTGTTCGGCATCGCGCTGCTCGCGGACGCGCGCTACCCGTCGTGGCTCGGCTGGCTCGCCGTCGTCGCCGGGGTGGGCAACCTCGTGACCGGACTGATCCAGAGCTTCGCCGGGCTGTCGGACCTGACGGTCACGTACCTGTTCCGTCCGCTCGCGGGCGCGGTGATCGTGGTCATCATCGGCTTCGGCGTCACCGCCCGGCGTCTCGGGTCGCCGTCGGAGACCGAGCAACCGGTCGAGCGGGCGCCGGCATCCGCGTAGGTCGTTCTTGACCCCAGGGATACAGAACCACCTACCTCGATGAGTGTCGGAGGGGAGCGGTAGGGTCGCCCCGCTCCCACCGACCCCCCACCGCGAGCGACGACGTGACGTTCCCAGGCCCCGACGCGCTCGGTCGCGGCCTCGTCCTCGGCGTCGACGACGAGGCGCCGGCTCCGTTCACCGGGCGGGAGCCCCTCGTGGTCGACGCAACGGTGCTCACCGATCCCGCCCCGATGGCCGATCGCATCCACCGGGCGTGGCGAGGACGCGAGCGCTACCTGGTCCGCCTCGCTGTGCCCGTCGAGCAGCTCACCGCCCCCGAGGTCGAGCGACGACCGCCGTACGAGCTCGACGCGGACTTCGAGTTCGCCCGGACGCGCCTGCGCTACCTGATCCTCGCCAACGCCTACTGGGCGGTCGGCATGACTCCGACGTGGCAACTCACCGAACTCGCCCTGCGGCTGGGCTGCTCACCCGGCACGTCGACGGATGTGCGTCTGCCTGATGGATGCGACGTCTGGCTCGACGGCGGACCCCGCGAGGACGTCGCGGACCTGCCGCTGCTGCACCGTGACACGCTCGAGCTGGGCTCGCTGCAGCCGCGCCCCGCCATCCCGGTCGACCACGACCTCGCACCTGACCAGCGGGGCGCGATCGAGCACGGCAGCGGACCGGCACGCATCATCGCGCCAGCCGGGTCGGGCAAGACGCGCGTGTTGACCGCGCGGCTGCGCGAGCTGCTGGCGGGGCGCGGGCACGAGCCGACGATCGTGACCGCCGTGGCCTACAACAACCGCGCCGCAGCCGAGATGCGGGCACGCACCGACGGCCTCGGGGCGAACATCCGCACGCTGCACTCGCTGGGGTTGTCGATCTGCAACCGTTTCGGACGGCGCCGGCTGCTCGACGAGCGCGAGATCCGCGACCGCCTCGAGCGCCTCGTCAGGGTCGCGCGGCAGCAGAACCAGGACCCGCTCGCCCCGTACCTCGAGGCGCTGGGCGAGGTCCGGCTCGGCCTGCGCCACCCCGAGGACGTCGAAGCCGAACGCGACGACGTCGATGGCTTCGCCGCCGCGTTCGACCGCTACCGCGACGGGCTCGCGCGCGACGGCGTGATGGACTTCGACGAGCAGATCTACGGCGCCATCGAGGTGTTGCTCACCGAGCCCCGCATCCGCGCCGAGGTGCAGCGCTCCTGCCGCTACCTCCTCGTCGACGAGTTCCAGGACCTCACCCCCGCGTTCCTGATGCTGGTGCGCCTCGTGTCCGCCCCGACCTGGGACGTGTTCGGCGTCGGCGACGACGACCAGGTGATCTACGGCTACGTCGGGGCGACGCCGCGCTACCTCATCGACTACCGCGAGCTGTTCCCCGAGGCAGCCGCGTACGCCCTGGAGCTGAACTACCGCTGCGCGCCCGGGGTCGTGGCGGCGGCGTCCAACCTGCTGAGTCACAACCTCGAACGCATCGACAAGACGATCCACGCGGCGCCGGGGCGCGCCGCACACGACGACGACCTGCGGGTCGAGGCGGTGCCGACGCGGGAGCTGGCGGGCCGGGCCGTCGACCTGCTCCAAGGATGGCGCGACGACGGGACCGACGCGACCGCGGTGGTGCTCGGGCGCGTGAACTCGGTGCTGCTGCCGGTGCAGGTCGCACTGAGCGAGCGGGGCGTGGGCCACTCGGCGCCGCTCGACCGCAACGTGCTCCAGCGCACCGGGTTGCGGGCCGCGCTGGCGTGGTTGCGTGTCGGACTCGACCCGGAGCGGATGAGCAACCGGGACGTCGAGGAGGTGCTGAAGCGACCCTCGCGGCAGCTCACGACCGTCCTGCGCGACCGCCTGCGCAGCCGGCCGCGCTGGTCGCTGACCGGACTCGACGAGCTCGCCGATCGGGCCGATCTCAGTGGAGCGCAGGCGGGGCGGCTGACCGAGTTCCTCGCCGACATCGAGGACCTGACCGACCGCATCACCCAGGGCGCCGACACGGCGGCCTGCCTGGCCTTCATCCGTCACGACATCGGGCTCGACGACGCGGCGACCCTGCTCGACGGGCGCGCCGTGCGTGGCAGCGCGTCGTCGTCTCACGCCGACGACCTCGACGCGCTCGAGCAGCTCGCCCCGCTGCACCCCGACCCCGGCGGCTTCGAACGCTGGCTACGGGAGGCGCTCGCCGTGCCGGCGGATCCCGATGGTGTCCTGCTGTCGACCATCCACCGGGTCAAGGGACTGGAGTGGGACCGTGTCCTCGTCGTGGGCGCGACCGCCTCGCTGTTCCCCCACCACCTCGCCGACTCGGTCGAGGAGGAGCGACGCATCTTCCACGTCGCGATCACCCGCTCGCGCCGGCACACCGTGGTGCTGGCCGATGCCGACCGACCATCACCCTTCCTCGACGAGCTCGAGAAGCGACGGCGCCCCGACGAGCGGCCGTTGCAGCTGGCGCGACCGTCGGCACCCGCCTCGAGGCCGCAACCAGCCGTCTTCGAGCCGGTCGGCTCCGCCGACCCCGAGGTGTTCGAGGCGCTACGAGCGTGGCGGACGGAGCGCGCTCGCCAGGACGGCCTACCCGCCTACATCATCGCGTCGAACGCGATGCTCGAGGACGTCGCTGTGCGCCTGCCCGCCACTCTCGCCGAGCTGCGTCGCTGCCACGGCATCGGCCCGAAGAAGCTCGACCTGTACGGTGAGGAGATCCTCGCCGTCCTCGAGTCGCAGGGTCGAACTTGAATGCCTGGGGGCAACTGGCTGCACCCGAGTATCCAAGTTCGCGAGGGCGGGGCGCCGCTACTGCCGACGGCTCACGGTGGGTCGGACGTCGGGGTTGAACACCGCGATCTCCTCGGTCGGCGGCAGGCAGTCCTCGGGATGTCCACGTCGAGCACGTCGGGCCACAGGTAGTCCCCACCACCGCTGACCTCGTCGCCGACCGATGCCTCCCCCCCGGACGGCAGGCGCACGACGAGTGGGTCGGGTGACGCGATGGTGGTCCCGTGTGGACACACCACGGGGTACCCCGCGTCCACGCGCGTTCCCGTCAGCGGCCGGGGCGGGGCGGGGGCGAGCGTCCCGACGCAACCACGCGTCCACGCGCGTTTCCGTCAGCGGCGGGCGTGGCGGGGGCGAGCGTCCCGACGCAACCACGCGTCCACGCGCGTTTCCGTCAGCGGCGGGCGTGGCCGGGCGCCGAGGTCAGAGGACGGGGAGGAGCCTCGCGGAGCCGCGGCGAACCTCGAACGCTCCGTTCGGCGCGTCGTTGACGCTGGCGTCCGGATCCTCGACGGGGTTGTAGTTGGGCGGGTTGAGCAGCGGCAGGCCCAGGATCCGCTGGCGCGCCACGACGCGGTCGGCGCGGACGTCGACGAGGACGTAGCCGTTGCTGTCGAAGTCGACGTAGCGCACGTGCTTGTTCGCCGCGATGGCGGCGACTCCCACCGGGTTGGTCGAGCCGTGCGGGAACGGGGTCCCGATCGACAGCATCCCGAGCCGCTCGTTGAAGTTCTCCGACGAGATGCCCGGGCACACGAACTCGGTCGCGACCGGCTCGCCGACCGGAGCGTCGCCCTGTTCGACGTACGCCTCCGATGACCAGCCGGTGTGGATGTCGCCGGTGAGGAAGACCACGTCGGGGACGGGCCCGCCGCCCTCGTCCCCCCTCAGGTAGCCGAGGACCTCGCGCCGCTCGGGTTGGTAGCCGTCCCACTGGTCGGTGTTCACCGGCAGCCCGTCACGGTGGTAGGTCACGGGGAGGGGTTCGGCCTCGGGGCGCTGCGTGAGGTCGGCGACCACGGCGCCGATCGCGTCCGGCAGCACCACCATGTTCAGCGGCGTGATCATCAGCTGGTTGCCGATCAGCTTCCAGCGCGTCCCGGCGTCGCGCAGCGCGTCCTTGAACCACGCCTTCTGACCAGCACCGAGGATGGTGCGGTCGGGATCGCTGATGCCGGGCTCGTCGATGTTGCTGGTCGGGTTGAAGTTGCGGTTGGTCCCACCGACGCCCTCGGACCGGAACGAGCGCGAGTCGAGCATGATGATGTCGGCGAGGTCGCCGTAGCGCAGCCGCCGGTGGATCCCGCGGGGATCGGGGCGATCCTCACGCGCGGGGAGGTACTCGAAGTAGGCCTGCATCCCGGCGGCCTCGCGGTCGGCGTAGGGGATCTCGGCGGGGTCCTCGTTGTCGCCGTGGTTCACCGCGCCGGTGGCCCAGCGGTCGCCCGCCACCTCGTGGTCGTCCCAGACGCAGATGAAGGGGTGCATGCGGTGCGCGGCGCGCAAGTCGGGATCGGCGCGGTACTGGCGGTACCGCTGCCGGTAGTCCTCGAGCGTGTAGGTCTCGCCGGCGGGTGCGCCGGACGCGTCCACGTGGATCCGCGGGTAGGTGCGTCGTGACGTGGGGAGGTAGGCCTCGTACTCGTAGATGTAATCGCCGAGGAACAGCACGCCGTCGAGGTCCTGCGCGGCGATGTCGCGCCACACCGAGTACCAGCCCTGCTGCAGGTCCTGGCACGAGGTCACCGCGAGCCGCAGGCGGTCGGTCGTGAGCGGGGCGGTCCGGGTGCGGCCCACCACCGACGCGCTGGTCCCGGCGACGAACTGGTACCAGTAGCGCTGCCCCGGCTCGAGCCCCGTCGGCACCGCGACGTAGGTGCCGTCGCCGTTGGGCTGCGCCTCGCCTTCCGCGACGACGTCGGAGGGATGCAGCGTGGCGGGGGGCACATCCCCGAGCCCCGCGGCCGGTGCGACGCGGAAGCGGACCGCGCCGACACCGCCGTCGCGGCGGGTCCACAGGATCACGCTGGAGGGGCCGGGATCGAACGACGCCACCCCGAGCGAGAACCCGGTGCCCACGTCCGGATCGGACCCGGCGGCGAGGAGCACCGCCCCACGCAGCGGCGGAGCGGCGGCCACCAGGGTGAGCGCACCTGCTCCCTGGAGGAAGCGCCGACGGCTGAGCCTGACACGCACGTCATCCATCAGTGAGGGGTTCGCCACCGCGCCCCGGGACTCCTGCGCCACGGGCGGCCACGGTGGTGGGGTTGAACCGGGTGAGGTTGAAGTGTTGAGTACGTCAGAGCGCACCCAACGCTTCAACGTCGGCGCTCCTACCCTCACAGCGTGAGCGCGCCCCGCCCCGAACCGACCGGCGACCCCGTCCGCGTGCCGCGGGACACCTGGCTCTACCGGCCGCTCGCCGTGTTGGTCGGTGCGCTGGGACGCGTCCTGGCGCGCACCGACGTGCGGGGAGCGCATCACGTGCCACGGTCGGGTCCGGGCCTCGTCGTCGCCAACCACATCAGCCACCTCGACACCATCGTGCTGTTCGCGGCTCTGAGTCGGCTGGGGCGACGGCCCCGCTTCACCGCGCACGCGGGGACCTGGGCCGTGGGGATCCTGGGGTGGCTGTTCGAGCAGGGAGGGGTCATCCCGGTCCACCACGGGGAGGGGCCGGAACGCTTCGCGGCGGACGTGCTGGCGTTCCTCGACGCCGGGGAGCTGGTCGTCGTCTACCCCGAGGGGACCATCCCGCGCTCGCCGCAGGACCGCCGGGCCCGTCCCGGTGCAGGCCTCGCCGCGGCTCGATCGACCGCCCCGGTCGTCCCCGTCGCGATGGCCGGCATCGCGCCCTGGACCGGGTTCCCGATGCGTCTACGCCAACCCGCCACGGTGACGTTCGGGGCGCCGATGCAGGTCCCGCCACTCGCGCCCGACGCGAGCCGGGATGCCCAGATCCGCACCTCGGAGGCGCTCCTGGACCGTATCGACCAGTTCCTGCCAGCCCCACGGACGTGAGGCGTGAGCCACCGTGGGTTCAAGTTCTCGGGTCATCCGCCGACCATTGACAGCGGGTAAGCGCGGATCGGTTCGGGTAGGAGCGACCAAGGTGGGCGGCATGGACGGCGCCGGGGGTTCGACCGAGTTCGACGACCTGCTGGCCGAGCTCGACTCGGTGAGCGGGCCGCCGCCTCCTCCCGCGGCACCACCGCCGGCGGTGCCCGCCACGGCGTCGCCTCCGGTCGCGCCGGCTGCCGTCGCGTCGCACCGGCCGACCGAGTCCCAGCCGTCGCCGGCTGGCGCCTCGAAGCCCCAGCCTCCCGACAGCATGGGGTTCTTCGGGACCAGCCCCGCCAGCACCCCGCCCGCTGCGCCGCCGTCCGCTGCTCCTGCAGCTGCACCACCGGGGGGACCCTCACCTCCGGGCGCGCAGCCCCCGCTGGGCCGGTTCGGCGCGACGGAGCCGGTCAAGGTCACGAGGCGCGGGAAGGGCACGGGCCTCGGCGGCCTCGCGATCTTCCTCGGCGTCGTGTGCCTCGGTATCGCCATCGTCATCCCGCAGTTCTGGTTCCTCATCGGCCTCACCTTCGCCGGTGCCGCGTTCCTCGGCGGCATGACCTTCCGCCACGCCATCAACTACGACACGCCAGGACGCACCACCGGCGGTATCGCGGTCGTGCTGGCGGTCCTCGCGATCATCACGTTCGTGATCGGGCTACAGCGCGAAGCCAACCGAGCCACCGAGACCACTGGAGGTGGGCTCTTCAGTGCCATGAGCGGAATCGAGATCGAGTCCGAGGTGCGCACGCTGCTCCTCGACGGCACCGGAACCGCCACGGTCTCGCTGGACGGTCAGGTGCTCGAGGTACCGCTCGAGGCGTGCGACTTCAGCGACCCGGCTGTGGGTGTCGACCAGGCCGCGCGGGGCGCCGCCACCGACGCCGGTCGGGACCTGACCGTGACGCTGCTGTCGTCGACGATCGGCGAGACCGAGGACGCCGTGTCGGTCGGGCTCGGTGCCAACGGCTACGTGCTGACCGGCCGCAACCTGTTCACGGTCGAGGGCGGGACCCTCACGGTGGCGGGCGAGATGCGTGAGGCCTTCGGCCCCGGCCGGGTCCAGATCAGCCTCACCGCCACCTGCAGCGCCTGAGGTTGGAGCATTGAGCGCGTCGCGACGTACTCAACGCTTCAACGGAGCAGCGTCGCCCAGCACTGGCTTCCCGCTGGGGCGCGCAGGTGACAGACTGGCCGCGACCCCGTAAGGGAGCACCCGTGGCCACCCGCACCGCCGTCCGGACCTGCCCGCTGTGCGAGGCCACCTGCGGTCTCGTGCTGACCCTCGAAGGGAACCGCATCGTCGGGGCGGCAGGCGACCCCGACGACGTGTTTAGCCACGGCTACGTCTGCCCCAAGGGCGCCACCTTCGGTGAGCTCGAGCACGATCCGGACCGGCTCACCCGGCCGCTTGTCCAGGTGGACGGCCGCCACCGGGAGGCGACCTGGGACGAGGCGTTCGCGATCATCGCCGAGCGCTGGACCGCGGTGGTCGACCGGCACGGCACGGAGGCGACCGCCGTTTACGTCGGCAACCCCAACGTGCACAACCTCGCCGGCAGCCTCTACCTGCGGCCGCTCCTGAAGCTGCTGAGGACCCGGAACCTGTTCAGCGCGTCGAGCGTGGACCAGCTCCCCAAGCACGTCTCCAGCGGCTACCTGTTCGGTGATCCCCTCGCCATCCCGGTGCCCGACATCGATAGCACCGACTGGCTGCTGATGCTGGGCGCGAACCCGCGCATGTCCAACGGGAGCCTGTGCACCGCCCCGGACTTCCCCGGCCGTCTCGACGCGCTGAAGGCACGGGGCGGCAAGCTCACTGTCGTCGACCCCCGTCGTAGCCGCACCGCGCGCAAGGCGGACGAGCACGTCTTCATCCGCCCCGGCACCGACGGCCACCTGCTGCTCGCGATGGTCGCGGAGCTGTTCGCCGCCGACCTCGTGGATCTCGGGGCACTGGTCAACGTCGTCGACGGTCTAGAGGTCGTCGAGCAAGCGGTCGCCGGATGGGACGCCGAGCAGGCGGCCGCTGTCACCGGCGTCGAGGCCGACACCATCCGGCGGCTGACCCGTGAGCTCGCCGCCGCCGACCGCGCCGCCGTCTACGGCCGCATGGGCACGACCACGGTCGCGTTCGGAACCGCCACCTCCTGGCTGGTCGACGTGCTCAACATCCTGACCGGCAACCTCGACCGCCCCGGCGGGGCGATGTGGCCCCTGCCCGCACACGCGATCCCGTCGCGGTGGCGGCGGGGAGGGTGGCGTACGGGGCGCTGGACGTCGCGCGTCCGTGGGTTCCCCGAGGCGATCGGCGAGCTCCCCGTCGCGACGCTCGTCGACGAGATCGAGACGCCGGGGGAGGGCCAGGTCCGCGCCCTGCTGACGGTGGCAGGCAACCCCGCCCTGTCGACGCCGGACAGTGCTCGGCTCGATCGTGCGCTCGCGTCGCTGGAGTTGATGGTCTGCGTCGACATCTACCTCAACGAGACCACCCGCCACGCCGACGTGATCCTGCCGGCGGAGCCCTCGATCGCGCGCAGCCACTACGACGCGGCCTTCTACGGCCTCGCGATCCGCAACGTCGCCAACTACTCGCCTCCGGTCGTCGACCTCGACGAGGGCCAGGAGCGCGAGTGGCGCCTGCTGCTGCGGCTGGCCGGTGCCATGACCGGCCAGGGTCCCGACGTCGACCTCGATGCTGCCGACGGCTTCGTGGCGCTCGGCCTGGCGGGCCAGCTCACCTCGTCCGAGGAGTCCCGCGTCCACGGGCGCGACCCGGAGGAACTGCTCGCCGCCACCGCGCCCCGCACGGGCCCGGAGCGGCTGCTCGACCTGATGCTGCGGGCCGGTCCGTACGGCGACGGCTTCGGGGCGCACCCGGACGGTCTCACGCTGGCGACGCTCGAGCAGAACCCCCACGGCGTCGACCTCGGGGCGCTCCAGCCGCGCATCCCCGACGTGATCCGCAACGACGGGGGGCGCATCGACCTCGCCCCGGAGCTGCTGGTCGCGGACGTGGCTCGGCTCCGGGCCCCGGCTGCTGCGAACGGCGGGTTCCTCCTCGTCGGTCGGCGCCACCTGCGCAGCAACAACTCGTGGGGGCACAACGTCCCGAGCCTGCGCAAGGGACGCGACCTGTGCACGCTGCACCTGCACCCCGACGACGCCACTGGTCTCGGCGTCGGTGACGGGGACGAGGTGCGCCTCAAGTCCGCGGCGGGCGAGGTCGTCGCCCCGGTCGAGGTGACCGACGACATCATGCGGGGCGTGATCAGCCTGCCCCACGGCTACGGCCACGACCTCGACGGCATCGAACTGTCGGTCGCGAGCGTCAACCCCGGCGTGAACGTCAACATCCTGGCCGACGGGTCGGTCGATCCGGTCTCCGGCAACGCGGTGCTCAACGGCGTCGCCGTGACGCTCGAGCGTGTCGCTGCCCCTGCGGCGGTGTGAGCACGAGCACGTGACGGTCGAGACGCCCGCGCTCGCTGCGCTGGATGCCCTAGGCGTGGAGCACCGCGTCGTGCGGACCGAGCGGGCGCGCAGCGTCGAGGAGAGCGCCAGCTTCCAGGGCATCGAGGTCGGGGCGCTGCTGAAGTCGCTCGTGGTGCGGCGGCGTGCGGACGACTACGTGCTGGTGCTCGTGCCGGGCGACCGCCGCATCGATTGGCCGGCGCTGCGTGCCCACCTCGGCGTGTCGCGGCTGAGCCTGCCCGACGCCGACGAAGCGTTCGAGGCGACCGGCTACGAGCGTGGTGCGATCACCCCGTTCGGGGCGCGGGGCGAGTGGCCGGTTCTCGTCGATGCGGCCGCCCTCGAGCACGAGACGGTGGCCGTCGGGGGCGGGGCGCACGGTGTCAACGTCCACCTCGCCCCGGCCGATCTCGTCGCCGCGACGGGCGCCGACGTCGTCGCCGTCACCGAACCGAGCTGAGCGTGGCCAAGAACGAGACCCACGTCGAGGTCGACGCCCATCTCGTGCGGGTGTCCAGCCCCGACAAGGTCGTCTTCCCACAGCAGGGCTGGACCAAGATGGACATCGTCAGCCACTACCTGCGTGTGGCCAACGGGGCGGTGCGCGGCATCTACGGGCGGCCGAGCAACCTCAAGCGCTGGCCCAACGGCGTCGAGGCCGACCCGTTCTACCTCCGCCGCACCAAGCCCTCGTCGGACATCGAGACGCAGGTGGTCGCGTTCGCGGCGGCTCACCCTGGACCGATGTGGATCCCGCGCAGCGCCGCCGACATCGTGCGCATGGTCCACCTCGGCTGCGTCGACCTCAACCCCTGGCCGAGCCGGGCGGAGGACGTCGACCACCCCGACGAGCTGCGTCTCGACCTCGACCCCACACCGGGCGTCACCTTCGACGTGGTCAAGCGCGTCGCCAAGGTCGTCCGCGAGATCCTCGAGGAGGACGGGCTGATCGTGTGGCCCAAGACCTCCGGCTCACGGGGCTTGCACCTCTACGTCCGACTCGCGCCCCGGTGGACCTTCCACGAGACCCGCCGCGCGGTCCTCGCCGTTGCCCGGGAGGCCGAGCGCCGCACCGACGAAGCGACGACCGCGTGGTGGAAGGAGGAGCGCCACGGCGTGTTCATCGACTTCAACCAGACCGCGCGCGACAAGACCATCGCCTCGGCCTACAGCGTGCGCCCCACCGGGTACGTGTCCACGCCCTTCACGTGGGACGAGCTCGACGACATCGACACGCGCGACTTCCCGATGGACCGCTCCGGCGACCGGTGGGACGAGGCCGGCGGCGATCCGCACGCTGGCATCGACGACGCCCCGTGCGACCTCACCCCGACGTTGCGGCGGGTCGTACGCGACGAGGAGGAGCACGGCCTCGGCGACGCGCCCTGGCCGCCGCACTACCCCAAGCAGCCCGGCGAGCCGCTCCGCGTCGCCCCGTCCCGCCGCGCCGACCGCGATGGAACTTGACTACCTGGGGGCACTCAGCTGCACCCGAGTATTCAAGTTCGCGCGGCGGTTGCGAGGAAGAGAGGGAAGGTGCCGGACTCCTTCTCGACGACGTGGCACGGCTGGAAGCGTACGTCGGTGAAGCCGGCCGCCTCGAGCTGGGTCGCCAGCGCCCCGCGCTCGAAGCCGTGGTGGCCTTCGAAGTCGTGGTCGTCGGAGTGGAACGAGCCGTCCTCCTCCTCGAGGTCGGCGACGCAGAGGCGACCCCCCTCGGCCAGCAGCGCGGCGAACGCGGTGAGCACGCTTGCCACGTCGTGGATGTGGTGCAGCGTCATCACCGTGACGACGAGGTCGAAGCGTTCGCCCGATGGGGCGGATGCCGCCGCCAGGTCCAGGTCCCAGACCCGGCTGTCCGCGGGCAGCCGTCCGTCCCCGATCTTGGCGGCGATCACCTCGCGCATGCCGACGGACGGTTCCGCCAACGTGATCGCCCCGACGTGCTCCGAGAGGAACTGGCTGACCATGGCCGTGCCCGCTCCGTACTCGAACAGGCTCGTCTCCGACCCCAGCGCGACGGCACCACGGATCGTGTCTGCCACGACCCGCGCCCGTTCGACCTTGGCGGGATCGTCGTCCCACGTCGCTGCGCGCTCGTCGAAGTCGGTAGCCACGGTCGCTCCCTCCCGAGCTCAGGCGTCCCAGAACGGGTCGACCCGGTAGGGGTCGTCGGTGATGGACCACATCTCGACGATCGCGCCGTCCTCGAGGTGCGCCACGATGACCAGCGAGTACGCGATCGACTCGCCGCCCCGCTCGGCCGTGACGTCGATCAGCGCGACCGCGTCGGAGTCGTTGGCGAAGATCTCGAACGGGGAGGTGTTGAAGGTGCCGCCGGTCAGCTCGTCGATCCGGCGGAACAGGCCCACGATCGCGTCGCGCCCGACGTAGGTGCCCGAGATCCGCGAGCGGCCGTTGACGCGGTAATGGCAGTGCTCGTCGAGGACGGCAGCCGCGGCCGCGTAATCCTCCGCGGCGAAGGCTTCGAACGCCGCGCGGATGCGCGCGGCGGTGGGGTGCTCCGAGCCCGAGCCCGACGTCGGTGAGGCCATCGTGGCAACGTAGACCCTCGCCGAGGGGTGCGCGAAGACGGGCGGCCGAACGGACCCGCTACGACGCGCGTCGACCGGACTCGCTAGGACGGACGGCCGACGAGCTCGGCGCTGACCTCCCACAGCTTGCGGGCGAGGTCGTCATCGCGTGCGACACGCGACGGCTTCACCTCCCGCCGGCCCTTGTAGTAGCGGCCGGTCCGCCCCTCGAGCTGCGGGGCGCCGGCGACGAAGACCGACGTCCGCGCTCCCTGCTCGGGGGTCTTGAAGAAGGGCCGCGCCAGCCACAGGCCGATCCGCAGCAGCCCCGTCGTGTCGCTGCCCCAGCCGGTCCGGACCGTGCCGGGGTGCAGCGCGTTGGACGTGACCCCCGAACCCTCCAGGCGTCGGGCGAGTTCGCGAACGAACAGCACGTTCATGAGCTTGGTGCGCGCGTACTCGACGAGACCCACGAAGGGCCGGTGCTCGCTGTCGAGGTCGTCGAAGTCGATGCCCCGCGCCGACCGGTGCGCCGCGGATGCCACCGTGACGATCCGTGCCGGAGCGGCGGCCCGGATCCGATCGAGGAGCAGGTCGGTGAGCAGGAACGGGGCGAGGTGGTTGGTCTGGAACAGCATCTCGTGCCCGTCGACGGTCTCGCGCCGCTCCGACAACGTCAGGCCGGCGTTGTTCACGAGCACGTCGAGCCGCTCGTGGCGCGCCCCGAACGCATCGGCGAACCTGTGGACGTCGGTCAGGTCGGCGAGGTCAAGCGTCATCGCCTCGAGCGCGGCCGACGGGACTTCGTCGCGGATGCGCTCGATCGCCTCGTCGGCCCGCTGCTGCGAACGCGACGTGATGACCACCTGCGCGCCGCGGCGCGCCAGCCCGATCGCGGTCCACTCGCCGATACCCGAGCTACCGCCCGTCACCAGGACGGTCCTGCCCGACAGGTCGGTCGCGTCCGTCACGTGTCACCTCCGCTGGTAGCGGGGGAGCGGTCGCGTGGCGGGATCGGGTGGGGTCAGGCGTGTCCGATCCACGATCGCGTGTTCCACCGCGGCGAGGGTCGCCGCGGCCCGGCTGCTCACCCCGAGCTTCATCCCGATGGTCTGCAGGTGGCTCGCGACCGTTCGGGTCGTGATGTGGAGCCGTTCGCTGATGCGCTCGTCGTCCTCTCCCTCGGCCGCGAGCCGCAGAACCTGGACCTCTCGGTGGGTGAGCGCGGCGGGCCACGTGGTCCGCCCCGGAGGTGGGGTGCGTCGCGCGGCCGCGTGGAGGGTGGCCTCGACGCTGTCGCGGCCGAGCCGGCCGTCGCTCACCTCGCGGCGCAGATGCTTGGCTGCATCGTCCGGATCCAGCGCGGGACGGTAGGGGCGCGGCTCGGTCAGGGCCTGGTAGACGTCCGCGGCGGCGAGGATGCGGCCCAGCAGCGGCTGATCCGCCTCGGGGGCGGCGCGGTGGTAGCCGGAGCCGTCGAGACGCTCGTGGTGTCGACCGACGATCGTTCCCAGGTGCGCGAGCGTGGTGCTGCGTGCCAGCAGACGTTCCGAGTGCTCGCTGTGGCTGCGGATGCTGCGCCACCCGCGCTCGTCGGGCTCGTCCTCGTCGGTCCAGACCCCGAGCGGAACGGCGACGCGTCCGAGGTCGTGCAGGCAGCCGGCGTGCAGCAGCGAACGGATGTCGGTGCGGGCGAGGTCGAGCTCCCTCGCCGCATCCGAGGCCAGCGCCCCGACCGCCGCCGAGTGGCCGGTGAGGAAGGGGATCTTCAGGTCGCCGAAGTGCCCGACCGCGGCGATCGCGTCGTCGAGGTGCTCTTCGGCGATCGTGTGTCGCGGGGTGGGTTCGGCGCCGAGCATGTCGTCCCAGCCGAGCTGCGGTCGCCGCGCGAGCACGGTCGAGGCCCGCCGGTCCACCAGATCGACCAGCACCGGATCGTGGTCCTTCCCGGAACGCTCTCGCAGCGGTGCGACGAGGTCCTCGGGATGGTCGGCCGCGGGGGCGGCCAGGACGTGCGCTATCCGGGCGATGCGCGCGGTGACGGGGGTGGACTCACGGCTGACGCCGTTGGGCCAGCCGTGCCCGTCCCAGCGTTCGTGCACGTGGTGGAGCGCGAGCCCGACCCCGGAGCGCAGCCCGAGCCAACGCGACAGCGTCGAAGCGGCCTCGGCGTCGGCTCGGTACACGCGGTGCAGCACCCGCGGTCCCAGGGCCAGTCCGCGCAGTGTCGCGCGCGCACGCCCCGCCCGCTTGCCGTCCGCGGCACCGCGCGCGACCCGCGCCATCGCCCCGCGCGGGCGGCGCAGGTCGACGTCGGCGACGCGGCTCTGGGCCGCGATGTCGTCCTCCGCGAGGACCTGAAGTTCGCGGGCACGGGCGGTGCAGCCGAGGTCCCGCAGCAGCGCCACGTAGAACGCCTCGTGGCGGTCCACCGGGTCGAGCTCGAGCAGCTCGGCGATGCGGACCGCGAACACCGCAGCGCGCAGGCCCTGACCTGCCGGTCGGCCCTCTGCGAGGTCGGTCGCCAGCGACACCACACCGGCGAGCTCCGCCAGGCGAAGGCGCCTCACGGCGAGCGCTCCAGGTCGCCCTGGTGCTCACCCAGGCCGGGCGCTGCCGCGGGGGGCTGGCTGCCGTGCAGCGGCCCGCGCACGAGCCGGTACGCACCGGCTCCCTCGCCCACCTCGACGACGATGCCGCGCGCGGCGACGTAGGGCGTGGCGATCGCCTCGAGCAGTGACAGCACCGGGGCGTTGGGGACCTGAGCCGCATCCAGTCGGCGCTTGGCCTCGTCACGATCGAGTCGACCGAGCGCTCCTGCGACGACCTGATCGACTCGGTCCCGAGCGACACGGCGCCCTGCCCCGGTCCGCAGCGTCGGGTCGGATGCCAGCTCGGTCAGCCCCAACGCGTCGCAGAGTCGCGGCCAGAACTTGTCGGCAAGGGCCGCGACCACCAGCCAGCCACCGTCGGCGGTCGCGTAGGCGCGGTAGGGCACCACCTCGTGGTGCCCTGATCCGACCCGGGGCGGCTCGTCACCGGTGTGCAGCGCGGCCGTGGCCATGTACGACAGCAGCGGCAGGGTGGCGTCGAGCAGCGGGATCTCGATGTGGGTGCCTCGCCCCGTCCGCTGTCGCGCCACCAGACCGCCCAGTGCCCCCAGTGCCGCCCACAGGCCGGCGGCGAGGTCGCTGATCGGTACGCCCGCACGCGCTGGTGGGCCGCCCGGTTCACCCGTGACCGCCATGATGCCGGCCTCGGCCTGCACGGTGACGTCGAACGCACCCTCGTCGCTGCGCTCCGACCCGCGTGCGTAGCCGCTCACGGTGACGTGCACGAGGTGCTGGTGGCGCGTGGCCACGGTCTGCGGATCGAGGCCCAGGTCGCGGGCGGCGCCGGGGCGGAAGTTGTCTACGAGCACGTCGACGTCCCCGAGCATCCGGTCGAGCGCGGCCCGGTCGTCGGCGTCCGTGAGATCGAGGACGACCCCACGCTTGCCGGTGTTGAACGTGGCGAAGTACAGCGACCGACCGTCGGCGTGGGGACCGATCTCGCGTGCGGGGTCCCCTTCGGGTGCCTCGACCTTCGTGACCGTCGCGCCCATCTCGGCGAGCACGTGCGCGGCGAAGGGGCCCGCCAGGACCCGCGACAGGTCCACGACGCGCACACCTTCGAGCAGCCCGGTCACATCCACCTCCCCGCGCTGTGCTACCGCTTCGCTACTTGAGCACTGTCGCTGTGCTACCGCTTCGCTGCTTGAGCACTGGCGGGCGTGACGGTACCGGGTTGCTCAGACGCACCGTCCCGTGCCCGGGGCGGGTGGGGACTCGAGGAACGCCCGCAGCTCGGATGCGTCGAGCGCGAACGACGACGTCGCGCGATCAGGTGACACAGCGAAGACCGCACCGGCGATGCCGCCCGACTGCGTGATCACGGCCGCGCCCGAGTCGCCTCGCTGCAGCTCGGCCGCCAGGAACATGACCTGGCGCTCGACCCGCGCTTCGTCGTAGATGTCCTTGCCCACGGTCGGCTGGATCGAGCGGACCGTGCCGGGTGCCACCCGAGGCTCGTTCTGGCCACCCGGGTAGCCGATGATGGCGACGCCCGACTCCTCGGATGCCTCGGTCAGCTGCAGCGGCTGCTGTCCCAGACCGGGGACGTCCAGCAGGGCGAGATCCCGCGCGGGATCGAAGGTGACAACGTTGGCCGGGAGCACCTGTCCATCGGGGCGGCGTACCTCGACGACGTCGGCGCCGGCGATGACGTGCGCGTTGGTCACGACTCGGTCGACCGCCACCGCGAAGCCGCTGCCCTCGAAGCGGGCATCGCATCCCTGGGATTCCACGTTGACGGTGGAGGCGGTGACGGCCGCGACGACCTCGGGTGCGACCGGGACCTCCGATGGCGGGGGTCCCGTGTCGGGTGTCGGCCGCAGGTCGGCGAACACCTCGGGGAAGCGCGTGCGGTCGACCAGCGTCTGGATGGTCGCGACGGTGTCCGGGGGTTCGGGCGTCACACCTTCGACCCAGCCGGCGATCGCCGAGCCCCGGATCTGTTCCGAGGCGGTCGGTGAGAACGCCGCCGCGACCGGGGCAGCCAGCCAGACGAAGACGACCAGACCGACGACCCCCGCGACGGCCCCGGCGCTGCGATCGATGGTGCGCAGCGACGACCGCTGCACGCTCGTCCGTAGCTGCCAGCCGACCACCTCGCCCAGGGCCATGCCGGCGCCGACGGTGAGGAACAGCACGACGAGTCCGACGCCCATCCTCGTGAGGGGTTCCGCCGTATCGAAGGCGCCGAGCGCGAAGGGCACGGTCACCGTCGTCGCGAGCAGTCCCACGATGAGTCCCGCCCAGGACGCTCCGCGGGCGAGGAAGCCCATGCGGTAGCCACCGATCGCCGCGACGATCAGCAGGACAGCCAGCAGCAGGTCGAGCAGGTTCACCGCCGTACTGTGCTGCATCCGGTCCTCGTGGCACGCATCCGGCCCCCGGCCGACCGGCCACGCCCCGCACGCCCCGAGTGGACCCCCACCAGGCGGTGTGCGAGGCTCCGTCCGGTGCTGTCCGCGGGGAACGATGTTCGAACGGTTCACGGAGCAGGCGCGGCGTGCGGTCGTGCTCGCGCAGGAGGAGGCACGGCGCCTGCACCACGACTACATCGGCACCGAGCACCTACTCCTGGGCCTGATCAAGGTGGGCGACGGGGCCGGCGCCACGGCCCTGACGGAACTCGGCGTCTCGCTGACCGCCGTCCGCCACCAGGTCGAGTCCATCGTCGGGCCTGGACGACATGTACCCGTGGGGCACGTTCCCTTCACCCCGCGCGCCAAGAAGGTGCTGGAGCTCAGCCTCCGCGAGGCGCAGCAGCTCGGCGAGGACTTCATCGGCAACGAGCACGTCCTCCTCGGGCTGCTCCGTGAGGGGGAAGGGCTCGCGGCACTGATCCTGATGAAGCTGGGTGTGGACCTCGAGCGGATGCGCGAGACCGTCGTCCGGGTCCTTGATGAGCAAGCATCCCGGTCTTCCCGACGGCGCCGGTCCAATTTCGTCGAGGCTGGCACCGGGGCGCTCGAGGTCGTTCGCGCAGCGGCGGGAGCCGATCCGCCCCGATGCCCCCACTGCCGCTCGTCCATCGACGAACAGCTGCGTACGTCGCGCTTGCCGGCGACCGACGACACGGGGGCGGCCGCCACGGTGCTGGTCGTCTGGTGTGGGGTCTGCGGGACCAACCTCGGCGTGATCGGGGTGGACGGCGGTTGACGTTGGCCCCACCGTCCCGTGTGTGCGAGGCTCCGCCGACCACCAGGGGAGGGACGGATGACCAAGGGACGTGGTCCGATCGTCGAGCAGCTGCGGACGCATCCGCTGTTCGACGGGCTGAGCGACAAGGACCTCGACGCGGTCGCCGGGCTGGTCGAGCCCTTGCAACTGCGAGCCGGCGCCACCGTGATGCTCGAGCGCTACCACGGCGAGCAGCTCCTGGTGATCGTCTCCGGCAGCGTCGAGGTCACTCGCGATGGCGAGCACGTCGCGACGGTCGACGCGGGCTCGTTCGTGGGCGAGATGGGGATGCTCCGTGGCGAGGACCGTTCCGCCACCGTGCGCGCGGCCAGCGACGTGAAGATGCTCACCGTCGACCGCACGTCCTTCGACGACCTGGTCGAGCGGTTCCCGGTCATCCGCAGCCGGCTCGAGGACGAGATGCGGGCCCGCGAGGACGGCGCGTAGCGAGCGGCGCCTCAGGCACCTCGCGTGATCGCGCCACCGATCGTGGCCCAGGCAGGATGCCGGGGGTCGATCACGTCGAAGTGGCCGGCACCGTCGATGACGACGTGATCGACCGCGTCGCCGCTCGCCCGAGCGGCGACGGCGTAGGTCGCGCCCTGGGAGGCAGGGACGAGCCGATCGTCCGCTCCGTGCACCACGGTCTGCGGCACTCCGATCGGGACCAGCTCCAGCGGCGACGCCTCCGCGAGGCGGGAGGAGCGGTCCCCGATGAACCGCGACACCGCACCTCCTCCGAGCCCGTCGCGGTGTGCAGTCGGCAGATCGAGCACGCCTCCCAGCGTGACCACGTGGACGGGGCGGGGCCGACCGGGATCGTGCGCGGCGCTGGCTGCGTACCACACCGCTAGTTGCGCCCCGGCCGAGTGCCCGGCCAGCGTGAGTCGCGACGTGTCGAGTGGCAGCCGCTGGGCGAGCTCCTCGAGGTGTCCGATGCCCGCTGCTACATCGTGGGCGGTGGTGGGCCACCCACCGTGGCCACCCACGCGTCGGTACTCGAGGTTGACGGTGACGGCACCGGCGCTGGTCAGGTCGACGGCGACACCCTCCATGAGGTCCCGCTCCCAGGGCTGGAGCCAGAACCCCCCGTGCAGGAGCACCACGACCGGGTGCCGACCGTCTCCGACAGGTAGGCGCACGTCGGCCACGAGATCGGGGTGGTCGCCGTAGCTGAAGGTCTGCACCGGCCACACCTTGCGGTGGACCAGGTGGTGCAGCGCCCACCGGAACCCGTCCGCGCCCCGCCCGTGGATCGTCCACACGCACGCCGGACTCAGCAGCGATGCCGGTGCGCCGGGAAGGGAGCGGTCGCGGAGCTGTACCTCGACGACCGGGATAGACACCTCGAGCAGCGCCGCGGCGAGCGCCTGGGACTCGAAGGCGAGGGGGCCGGGGTGGAGCACGACACCGTCGTAGTCGGCGGCTGCATCGCGGAGTCGCTCCAGCAGCGCCTCGTCGCTGCGCGGCTGGTCGATGTCGACCCGCACGCCCACCTCGGCTCCCCAGATGTCGCACAGCGCGTCGAGCTCGCGCAGGTCCCGCGGCGCCGCCAGCGGTCCATGGCGATCGACGGCGGCGTCCGGGCCGTGCAGGACCAGGACGCGACCCACGCCGTTCACTCGCTGGCTCCCAGCAGCGAGCGGGCGATGATCGTGCGCTGGATCTCCGACGTCCCCTCGTAGATCCGCGTCGCGCGGACGTCGCGGTACAGGTGCTCGAGCAGGTGTCCGCGCTGGAGCGCTCGCGCCCCGTGGATCTGCACCGCCGCATCGATCACGAACTGGGCGGCCTCGGTGGCGTAGAGCTTGGCCATCGCGGATCGCTGGGTGAGCTGGTCGGTCCGGCCCTCGTCGTACGCCGCCGCTGCGGCGTAGACCAGCAACCTGGCCGCCTCGAGCCGCGTCGCCATGTCCGCGAGGGGATGCGAGACGGCCTGGAACTCGGCGATGGGATGACCGAACGCCTCTCGGTCCCGGGCGTGCTGCACCGCCGCGTCGAGCGCGGCCTGGCCCATGCCCACCGCGAACGCCCCGACCGAGGGACGGAACAGGTCGAGGGTGCGCATCGCGACGCGGAACCCGTGGTCGACCTCGCCCAGGACCGTCTCGGCACGGACGCCGTCGAACGTCAGCGTGCCGATCGCGTGCGGGGCGAGCAGATCGAGCGGCTGGCCCGCGAGACCATCGCTGTCGCCCGCGACGACGAACGCGGTCACCCCACGCGCACCCGCTTCCGGCGTCGTCCGAGCGAAGACCGTGTACACGTCGGCCGACGGTGCGTTGCTGATCCACGTCTTGGTTCCGCTGAGGCGCCAGCCGTCGCCGTCGGGGTCAGCCTTCAGGGCGATGGCAGCGGCGTCGGAGCCGGCATCCGGCTCGGTCAACGCGAACGCGGCGATCGCCTCACCCGATGCCACGGCCGGGATCCACCGCTGTGCGACCTCGTCGCTCGCCGACTGCAGGATGGGGTAGGCGCCCAGGCCCTGCACGG
Source organism: Actinomycetota bacterium (assembly GCA_019347575.1). NCBI lineage: Bacteria > Bacillati > Actinomycetota > Actinomycetota bacterium. Next base: position 42,189 of record JAHWKY010000020.1, read on the forward strand.
CGAGGGCGGTCTCGGCCGCCGTGCTCTCCTGTGCCAGACCCTCGCGCAACACGCACAGCTCGGTGGCGTTGACGGTCGTGTCGGCACTGCCGCCGTGCGTCCGGGGGAAGAGGCGGGGGAGCAGTCCCGATGTGCCGAGCAGGCGGACGAGCTCGCGGTCCACGCGCCCGGTCTCGGGACCGAGCTGGGGCACGACGTGGTCGCGCGCGATGCGCCGCACATCGTCGACCCGGCGCGCTAGTCCGTCGTCCAACGACCCCGCCTCCCGCGACGTGCCGAGGGTGCGGCCCCCACCGTAGCTACGGTGGCGCGGCACGCGTGGCAGGATGCGCGACACGGAGCGGGAGGTCGGTGTGCGGGTCGGAGTGGGTCTGCCCACCACCACGCCCCGCGACGATCCCGCCGTCCTGCTCGACTGGGCGCGCGACGCCGAGGCCGGTCCGTTCACGAGCCTCGGCGTGGTGGACCGGGTCGTCTACGACAGCCACGATCCGCTGACCACGCTCGCGGCTGCCGCGGCCGTCACCGAGCGGGTACGTCTGGTGACGATGATCGCCATCGCCCCGATCCGCAACGCCACCATCCTCGCCAAGCAGGCCGCGTCCATCGATGCGCTCTCGGGTGGACGGCTGGTGCTCGGCCTGTCGTTGGGGGCACGCGAGGACGACTACCTCGCGACCGGTGCCGCGTGGCGTGACCGCGGGCGCAGCTTCGACCGCCAGCTCGCCCGCATCCGCGAGGTGTGGGAGGACCCGGCGATCGGACCTCACGGAGGGGCGCAGGACGGACCGCCCCTCCTGGTCGGTGGGGGAAGCGCCCCCGCGTTCCTGCGGACCGCGCGGTCCGCCGATGGCTACGTCCACGGAGGCGGCCCTCCACGAGCGTTCGACAGTGCGGCATCACACGCGCGCAGCGCGTGGGTCGATGCGGGGCGACCCGGCGAGCCGCAGCTGTGGGGCCAGTCGTACTTCACGCTGACCGACCCGGACGCCGGTGACGCCTACCTGCGCGACTACTACGCCTTCACCGGCGCGTTCGCCGAGCGCATCGCCGCCGACCTACTCACCTCCCCCGAGGCGGTGCAGGACCGCGTCCGCGGCTACCGCGACGCCGGCTGCCAGGAACTCGTGCTGCTTCCTGCCACCTCCGATCCCTCCGAGCTGTCCCGCCTGGCCGAGGCCGTCGCCCCGGTGGTGAACGGGTGAGGGTCGCCATCGTCGGAGGTGGACCGGCCGGGCTCTACCTGGCGATCCTGCTCCTGCGTGACGAACCTGGCCACGATGTCGTCGTCTTCGAGCAGAACCCCCGAGGCGCGACGTTCGGCTGGGGCGTCGTGTTCAGCGAGGACACCCTGACCGAGCTGCGTGACGCCGACTACGAGACCTGGCTCGACCTCGACCGCCACCTCGTGCGCTGGGGTGGCATCGACATCCACCGCCACGACGAGACGGTACGTGCGAGCGGCCACGGCTTCTCCGCCATCCGGCGCCTGACGCTGCTGCAGCGTCTGGCTGCACGTGCCACCGCACTCGGCGCCGATGTGCGCTACGAGACGGCGGCCGACGCGCTCGTCCTCAGCGACGAGTACGACGTCGTCGTGGCGGCCGATGGCGTGCACAGCCCGACGCGCCAGCAGCTGCAGAAGGAGTTCGGGAGCTCCGACGCGGAGCACGGTGGCACCTTCGCCTGGTTCGGCACCGACCACGTCTTCGAGGTGTTCACGTTCATCTTCCGCGAGACCGACCACGGCCTGTTCACGGTCCACGCCTACCCGTTCGACGCCGGCTTCAGCACGTTCATCGTCGAATGCGACCACGACACGTGGCGGCGCGCCGGACTGGACACGATGACCGAGGACGACAGCCTGGCGTTCTGCCACGACCTGTTCGCCGATCACCTGCGGGGCGGGAGGCTGCTGTCGAACCGGTCGGTGTGGCGGCGCTTCACCACCGTGCGCAACCGCTCGTGGCACCACCGCAACGTCGTGCTGGTGGGGGACGCGGCGCACACCGCCCACTTCTCGATCGGGTCGGGGACCAAGCTCGCGATGGAGGACGCGATCGCGTTGTCGAAGGCCTTCGTCGCGCACCCCGGCGATCCGGATGCGGCCTTCACCGACTACGAGCTCGAGCGTCAGGGACCGGTCGAGCGCTTCCAGGAAGCCGCCATCGACAGCGCCGACTACTTCCTCGCGCTCGTGCGCGGCCGCTACCGCGGTCTGTCGCGCGAGCAGTTCGTGTTCAACCTCCTCACGCGCAGCGGACGCATCCTGCGCAGCGACCTGCAGCAGCGCGATCCCCGCACCGTCGCGGCGGTCGACCGCAACCTCCGTCATCGCAGCAGCGGTGAGACCCGCCTGATCGGCGCCCCGCCCTCGCTCGCGAGCTTCCGCGTCGGGTCGCTGGTCCTCGCCAACCGCATCGCGTTGCAGCCGCCTCCCGGTGACACCGCTCGCGAAGGCACGCCCGGGACACCCGAGTTCGCGACGTACGGCCGCGCCGCCGCGACCGGTGCCGGGCTGATCATCACCGAGCCCGTCGCCATCTCGGCACACGGCCGGGTCACCAGCGGCTCCCCGGGTCTGTACCGGGATGAGCACGTCGCGGCGTGGCGCCGCATCGTCGAGACCGTCCACGGAGAGGGCGCGGTCATCGCGGCCCGCCTGGGTCACTCGGGGCGGCGGGGCGCGACCCGGCCCCGTCAGCGCGGCCTGGACCGTCCGCTTCGCGACCACGCCTGGACGGTGCCGGCGCCGTCACCGCTGCCGTACACCCCGTGGAGCCAGGAGCCGGCAACAGCGGAGGCGGACGGCTCGGTGATCGAGGACGTGCGTCGGGCCGCCCACCGGGCGCGCGAGGCCGGCTTCGACCTGCTGCTCCTGGATGCCTCCGACGGCTACCTGTTCGCGAGCTACCTGTCCCCGCTGACCAACCACCGCGACGACCACTACGGGGGCGACCTGCTGTCGCGGCTGCGGTACCCCCTCGAGGCGTTCGCCGCGGCCCACGAGGGTTGGGGCGAGGGACCCGTCGGTGTGCGGCTCACGGTCGACGACCGCGTGCCCGGCGGGCTCACCGCCGACGACGGCGTCGAGCTCGCACGCGCGTTCGTCGACGCCGGAGCGGCCCTGGTGGCCGTCGCCGCGGGCCACACCGTCCCGCGCATCTCGACCTCGCAGACCTACCGGCGACGGTTCCTGGTGCCGCTGGCCGACCGGATCCGCAACGAGGCCGGGGCGCGGACTCTCGTCGGAGGCAACGTGACCACCTTCGACGAGATCGACACCATCGTCGCAGCGGGGCGCGCCGATCTCGTGGTGCTCGACCCCGTGCGCTTCCTGGAGGAGAGCTGATGGGCCGCACCGCTGTCGTCACGGGAGGCAACAAGGGCATCGGCCGCGCGGTGGCCGCCCGCCTGGTCGAGCTCGGCCACGACGTCACGGTGACCGGCCGGGACGAGCAGGCCCTGTCGGCGGTCGCGTCCGAGCTGGGGGTGCAGACAGCCGCGTTCGACATCACCGACGAGGACGCGGTGGGGGCGTTCTTCGACGGCCGCTCGGTGGACATCCTGGTGGCGAACGCGGGGCGCGATCTTGCTGCGCCGGTGCACCGCACCAGCCTCGAGGACTGGAACACGATCCTGGCGATCAACGCGACCGGGGTTTTCCTCTGCATGCGCGCCGTCATCCCCGGGATGAAGGAGCGTGGGTGGGGCCGTATCGTCACCCTGGCTTCGGTGGCGGGGGTGCAGGGCATGCGCTACACGGGCGCCTACGCCGCCTCGAAGCACGCGGCCGTGGGGTTGACCAGGGCTGCCGCGCACGAGCTCATCGGGACCGGCGTTACCGCCAACGCGGTCTGCCCGGCGTTCGTCCGCACCGAGATGGTCGAGCGCACGCTCGCGAACATCCAGCAGCGCACGGGGCGCTCCGAGGACGACGCCTTGCGCGATCTGCTGCAGGTCCAGGCCCTCCCGCGTCTCATCGAGCCCCAGGAGGTGGCCGCGGCCGTCGCCTACCTCGCCTCCGAGGACTCAGGCGCGGTCAACGGGCAGACGATCGTGATCGAGGGCGGGGAGGTGCAGCGGTGAGCGGCTTCCGGTGCTCGGTTCCGGCGAGCGTGGACGGTCGCGAGGTGCAGCGGTGAGCGGCTTCCGTGCGTCCGCGCCGCTGACCTCCGACTGGGAACACCTGCGGTTCGAGGTTTCGCAGCGCGTGGGCACCGTGACGTTCACACGCCCCGACAAGCTGAACGCGCTGACGCTCGACGTGTACGCCGACCTGCGCGACCTGCTGGCCGAGATCGAGCATCGCGGTGACGTCGATGCGCTGGTGATCGCGGGGGAGGGGCGCGGATTCTGTGCCGGCGGCGACGTCCACGCGATCATCGGGGCGCTGCTCGAGCGGGGCGACAAGCGCGAGGTGTTCGCGTTCACGCGCATGACCGGGGCGGTCGTGCAGCGGATGCGCGAGCTGCCGGTGCCGATCGTCGCCGCGGTCAACGGCGTGGCGGCGGGGGCCGGGGCGGTCATCGCACTGGCCGCCGACCTGCGCGTGCTGGCGCGGTCGGCGAGCTTCCGGTTCCTGTTCACCCAGGTCGGCCTAGCCGGCGCCGACATGGGGTGCGCCTACCTACTGCCGCGGGTCGTGGGGCTGGGGCGGGCGACCGAGATGCTGCTGCTCGGTGACGCCGTCGACGCCGAGTCGGCCGAGCGCTACGGGTTGGCGAACCGGGTCGTCGATGACGACGCGCTGATGTCGGAGGTGTCGGCGCTGGCGCGGCGGCTGGCCGACGGGCCGACGTGGGCGGTGGCCGCGACCAAGAACCTGCTCACGCGCGAGCAGGACACCTCGCTCGGGGCCGCCATCGACCTCGAGGCGTGGACCCAGGCGTTCCTGATGACGGCTGAGGACCACGCGGAGTTCTACGCCGCGTTCCAGGCGGGGCGCGACCCCCAGTGGCGCGGCCGCTGACGAGAGGTGAAGCGATGACGACCGGACACCGGCTGATCAACCCCGACGGGTTGCTGCCTCCCAAGGGCTTCAGCCACGTGACCGTCCCGCTCCCGGGGCGGCTGGTGTTCGTCGCGGGACAGACGGCGCACGACGCGGACGGCAACATCGACGACGGCTCGATGGCGGGTCAGGCGGCTGCAGCGCTACGCAACCTCGCCACCGCCGTGGCGGCTGCCGGGGCCAGCCCCGATCAGCTTGTGTCGCTGCAGATCTTCGTGACCGACGTCGCCGCTTACCGCGACGCGCTCGGGCCGATCGGTGAGGCGTGGCGCGAGCACCTCGGGGCGCACTACCCGGCGGTGTCGCTGTTCGGCGTCACCGAGCTGTTCGACCCCGAGGCCTCCATCGAGATCGTCGCCACCGCCGTCATCCCCGGCCCCACCTGATCCCCCGCGCCCCGCTCCGTGTCGGATGTGTCTCGCAGGTGAGGCCAGGTCTCCACGCAGCGGGGCGTGGGGGGGCGGGGCGCGGGGGCAGGGCGCTCAGGCGATGACGGGGACCTTCTCCATGGCGGCGCGGACCTTCTCCTCGGGGTACTCGAAGTCCTCGAGGCGCCCCGACAGGTACTCGTCGTACGCCTGCATGTCGAAGTGGCCGTGGCCGCACATGGCGGTGAGGATGACCTTCTCCTCGCCCGTCTCGCTCGCCTTCTGTGCCTCGCGCACCGCCGCGGCGATCGCGTGGGTGGGCTCCGGGGCGGGGATGATCCCCTCGGTCTGGGCGAACAGCACCCCGGCCTTGAAGCACTCCGTCTGACCGATCGCCTCCGCCTCGACCAGCCCCAGCTCGTAGATGTGGCTCAGCAGCGGCGACATGCCGTGGTAGCGCAGGCCACCCGCGTGGATGGGGTCGGGCACGAAGTCGTGGCCGAGCGTGTGCATCTTGACGAGCGGCGTCATGCCGGCGGTGTCACCGAAGTCGTAGCGGTACTCGCCCTTCGTGAACGACGGACACGCCGCGGGCTCGACGCACCGGATGGTCGGGTCCATGTTCCCGGCCATCTTCTCGCGCAGGAACGGGAAGCTCAGACCGGCGAAGTTCGACCCACCGCCGGTGCAGCCGACGATGACATCCGGCGTGTCGCCGACCTTCGCGAGCTGGAGCAGTGTCTCCTCGCCGATGATGGTCTGGTGCATCAGCACGTGGTTCAGGACGCTGCCGAGCGCGTACTTCGTGTGGTCGTCCTGGGCGGCCACCTCGACCGCCTCGCTGATCGCGATGCCCAGGCTCCCGGGGGAGTCGGGCGCGTCCTTCAGGATGGCGAGGCCCGCCTGGGTGATGTCGCTAGGAGACGCGTGGACGGTGGCGTTCCACGTCTCCATCATCACGCGCCGGTACGGCTTCTGGATGAACGAGGCGGCGACCTGCCACACCTCGCACTCGAGGCCGAACATGGCACAGGCGAGCGCGAGCGCCGATCCCCACTGGCCCGCCCCGGTCTCGGTGGTGAGCTTGCGGACGCCCTCCTGGGCGTTGTAGTAGGCCTGTGGGACCGAGGTGTTGGGCTTGTGGGACCCCGTCGGCGAGACGCCCTCGTACTTGTAGTAGATCCGCGCCGGGGTGCTCAGCGCCTTCTCGAGCCGGTGCGCCCGGTACAGCGGGCTCGGCCGCCACATCCGGTACGCGTCGAGGACCGGCTCGGGGATGTCGATGTAGCTGTCGGTGCTGACCTCCTGCATGATCAGCGCCATCGGGAACAGCGGGGCGAGGTCCTGTGGACCGATCGGCTCGTGCGTCCCCGGGTGCAGCACCGGCGGTGGAGGCTCCGGCAGATCCGGGATGATGTTGTACCAACGGGTCGGCATCTCCGATTCTTCGAGCAGGATCTTGGTCTGGTCCGCCATGTCGGGCTCCCTGGTCGTCGCACTCCCGGTGCGCTGACGATAGTCAGCCGAGGGCGGACCGTGCGCGGGCCAGGAGTTCATCAACGTCGCCCTCGTCGTGGTAGACGCCGAACCCGACCCGCAGGCGGTCGCCGCGATGGTCGGCGATCACCTTCTCGCGCCGTAGTGCGGCGCGGATCTCGGCGGCCTGGGGCGAGCGGAAGGTGAGGAAGTTGCCGCGATCCGGGACGTCGCAGGGCGGGAGCAGCTCGCCGAGGTCGAGGTCGGCGGTGGCGTCGACGAACCGCTCCTGCAGCCCGCGCACGTGGGCGTGGATGGCCTCGACGTCGATGCCCTCGGCCGCGAGGAGCCGCTGCACCGCGTTGAAGCGGTAGAGCGCTGAGGGATCGAACGTCGAACCCCAGAACCGGTCGGCGCCGTGCTGGTAGCGGACCCTGTCGTCGACCCCCTGATCGAGGTCGCTGAACGCGGCGAACCAGCCGGTGTCGACGGGGCGCTCCCCGTAGCCAGGGGGGACGTGGAGGAACACCGCCCCCTCACCCGACATCGCGTACTTGTAGCCCCCGGCGAGGTAGAAGATCCGGGGTCCGAGGGCGCGCAGGTCGACCGGCAGCGCCATGAACGCGTGGTAGCCATCCACCACGACGAAGGTGGCATCGTCGGGGACCGCGGCCAGCAGCCGCGGCAGGTCGGGCACGACGTAGCCGGAGTCGAAGAACACGTGGCTGAGGAACACCAGATCGTGCTCGCCCACGCGCGCGGCGTCGGCGAAGCGGTCGGTGAAGGTCGCGAACGGCTCGGCCGGGACACGCTCGACCACCGCGTCGCCGGCCTCCTGCAGGCGGCGCGACTGGCGGCTGAAGCTGTGGAACTCCGCATCGGTGGTCAGGATGCGGGCGGGGCGTGGCAGGCACGAGATGATGCGCAAGACGAACTCGTGGGTGTTCGGGGCGAAGACCATCGACATCGGGTCGCTGAGGCCGACGGTGTGGGCGATGTGCCCCTGCGCCTCGGGGATGACGGTCTCGAAGACGTGATCCCACTTGTCGTCGTGCATCGCGGCCGCGTCGAGCCACGCCTGCTGCTGGGCGTCGAAGGTTGCGTCGGGCCACGGGTGGTGGCTGTGCGCAGCGACGTGAAGGCGCTCCGGGTCGGACGTGAGGAACCGCGAGAACGCGTGCTTGAGGTTCACCCGCCGGACCACCGGAACTGCATCGCCTGGCGCATGTCCTCCGGCAGCTCCGGCAGGTGAGAACGGGGGATCAGGAACGTCGCGAGGTCGAAGAGGTCGCGGAAGACGCGGTGCCGCTCGGCGGCCTTGCGCAGGTACGCCGCCCCGCTGGTCCCTCCGGTGCCGATGCGCCCGCCGATCATGCGCTGCGCCATCAGGGCGTGGCGGTAGCGCCACGTCGTGAACCCCTCGTCCACGTCCATCAGCGCTTCGAGCAGCCGGAACGGCAGCTGCATGATGGGTTCGTCCCGGTACAGCGTGATCTCGAGTGCGGCGAGGAACGCCATCCGGGACAGGTGCCGGTAACCGCGCGCCATCAACGCGTCGTAGCGCTCGTCGTCGAACAGCGCCTCGTAGTGCGCGACCGTCTCCTCGAACCGCTCGAGCTGAGCCTGGCGCGTCCCCTCGTCGAGGTTGGGGTTGGTCTCGATCAACCGACGATCGCGTCCGATCATCTCCTCGACGGCCCCGCGGTAGGCGGTCCAGAAGTCGAACCCTTCCCAGCTCAGGAACGGCGTGCGTTCGAGCCAGCGCTCGACGTGGTCGATGAGCGCGGGCTCCTCCTCCGAGTCCAGCAGCTGCTGGGCGTGCACCGACGTGAGACGGGAGTGGTACGGCGCCCCGTCGATCTTCAGTCGGTACGCGGGATCGAGGCCGAGTCGGTTCTCGATGAGGCGGAACTGCACGCTCTGGAAGCCCGATGCGGGGATGAGCATGTCGCGGAAGTCGAGGAAGTCCAGCGGCGTCATCGTCTCGAGCACCGAGATCTGGTCGATCAGCAGCCGCTGGATCTCGATGATGCGGCGCAGGTGACTCACCGTGCGCCCGACGTCCCGCTCGGCGACCTCGTCCTGACCCATCATCTGCAGGACCGCATCGAGCTCCCACAGGATCTGCTTGAACCACAGTTCGTAGGCCTGGTGCACGATGATGAACAGCATCTCGTCGTGCGCGGTCGTCCCGGCCTTCGCGCTCTCGAGCCGCTGCGCCCCGAGCACGTCGTCGAGGTGGAGGTAGTCCGCGTAGTAGAGCGGAGCGTCCCCGCCAGCCGTGGCGTCGTCGGTCATGGGCCCGACCCTACCCTCGCGCCCCCAGCGTGGGGCTCCGCGGCTCCTCGAGGCTCTCCTCGCGGAGCCGCCTATTGCCGCGAGCACGTCGCCTCGGCTCCGTACGTGTTACCGAACTGCAGGCTCCGCGATGAGACCCTCGCTGCGCCGCTCCGCCGCGCGCCCCACGTCGGTGTTCCGGTCACCTCGGTCGCTCGCACGATCCTCGATCTCGCCGCGGAGGTCACACGCCAGCGGCTGGCCGACGTCCTCTACGACGCGTGGCGGCATGGGTTGGTCACGCCGCTGGAAGTGGCATCGTGCCTGGGTGAGTTGGGGAGGGTGCGGGGTGCTGCGAAGCTGCGGCGGGTGCTGGCAGGCGCTGACCCTGCGCTCGCGCGGACCCGTTCCATCGCCGAGATCGTGGGCTTCCTCGCGATCCGCGACTCCGGGCTTCCCATCCCGTCGTCAACCACCGTGTGGAGGCGGCGGGGCGCCGTTACGAGATCGACCTCGCCTGGCCGGATCGCGACAAGGGCCTGGAGATCGACGGGAAGGCGTGGCACTCGATCGCGCCGGACGTCGCCGCCGACGAGGCGCGCCAGGCCGACCTCGAGGCGGCGGGCTGGGACATCGACCGCGCCCCGGCTTCGGTCGTGCTCACCGACCCCGATGCCTTCGTGGCCCAGGTCCGCGCCCACCTCGCCGCGCCCGCTCGGTCGATGTCCCGCTGACGTTGCGATGTGGCACCGGAACCGGGACACCGATGCCAGGGAGCAGCTGGCCCAGCCGGCGCCCCGACGCGACCGGCGGTCCGACCAGGGTCAGCGGAGGCGCAGCGCCCCGACCCCGGCGAGCACCAGACCGAGGAACGCCAGCCCGGCCCCGGTGGTTGGCAGCGGAGGACCGTCCGGGGCGGGGTCAGGCGCCGGAGGCGGAGCGGGAGCCGGTGCACCACCACCCGCGGACCGGAACGCCACGCAGTCGTCGAGCGGTTCGCCGGCGACGCTGTGCCGCGACGCGCGCTCGTCGAGCAGCAACCCGATCACCGGCTCCGCGGTCTGGCCCATGTCCACGAACACGCCGGCGTCGACCCCAGCGGACCCGATGTCGTGGAGTTCGAAGGCGGTCCCGACTGTCTCGGCCTGGTCTGCGGTGAGCAGGTAGCCACACGGCGGCGGGTCGGCGAACGACGTCGACTCGGCCTGGCCCGTGCCGGTTACCGTCGTGTCCTCGAACTGGCCGTTGAAGAACAGCGGGGCGCTGCGGTCCTCGCCCTCCTGCTCCTTGACGACGCGGGACTCCTCGGCGGTCGCGCGGACCTGCTCGCCGTTGGCTCGGTAGTACTCCAGCGTGCACTCCATGACGCGGTAGTGGCCATCCACGCGGCGGTTCTGGTTCGCCGCGGAGTCGAGTTCGCCGGTCGGGTTGCGCGGGTCGGGCAGCAAGCCCGACTCGATCAGGATCCCGAGGCTGTGCCGCAGCCCCGCGGCGTTGCGCGAGATCCCCTCGTCCGGTCCTCCGGCGGTCTGGGTCAGGTCCTGGTCGCCGAACTCGTTGATGCCGTACTCGTCGCCGCTGAACCCCTCCTCCTCGAGGCAAGGATCGATGTGGTCCTGCAGGAACGTCTTCGCCAGGTCGCGTACTGGCTTGTGGACGTTGAGGTTGCGGGGCCACATGTAGGTGATGTGGTCGTCGTAGAACAGCGGGGTCTGGCCGTACTCGTGGTGGTCGAGGGCCATGTCCGGGGTCCAGTCACGGATCACACGGGCGATGGCGCGTGCCTCGAGCGTCTCGAGGTTGAGGTGGTCGCGGTTGATGTCGATGCCGTCGGCGTTCCACCGGGTGTTGGCCTCGCGGCCGTCGGGGTTCGCGGTCGGCATGAAGATGATCGTGTGGTCCTCGAGCTGGCTCACGAGCGTGGGGTCGTCGGTGAACGCGAGATCACGGATCCAGCGCAGGCACCCTTCACGCGGCGCCGGCTCGTTGCCGTGCTGGGTGCAGAAGATGAACACGGTCGGCTCCTCCTGCGCTGCTTCGACACCGCGGGGCGTGGGGTGGCCGACCTCGACGAGGTGCAGCGGCCTGCCCTGGACGCTCTCGCCGACGACGCTGACCTCGACGCGGTCGGACCCGTCGGCAACCGCCTCGAGGAAGGCCAGCTCGCCCTCGTGCGAGGTCCACTCGGCCCCGCCGCTGGCCTCGAACTCGGTGGTCGGCGGTCCGTCCTGGGCGAGCGCCGGCAGCGCGATCGATCCGGCGAGCAGCAGCGATGAGGCGACGATGACAGCACGGAACCTGTGCTCAAGCAGCGAAGTGGTGGCACGGAGCCTGTGCTCAAGCAGCGAAGTGGTGGCACGGAGCCTGTGCTCAAGCAGCGAAGCGGTAGCACGGAGCCTGTGCTCAAGCAGCGAAGCGGTAGCACGGAGCAACGCATCCCTCTCGTGGTCTCTTCTAACCGGCAGCGAACCTAGCGCTCATCCGCACAAGTAGCCTGCGGGGCGGAGGCGCACGGGAGAAGTGGCGTGGGGTTCGAGGTGCCGGTGCGGTTCAACCTCGCCGATCACTTCCTCACGGCGCGGCTCGAGGCCGGCGACGCGGACCGCGTGGCGCTCCGGCTCGACGACCGTGACGTGACCTACGCACAGGTCCACGCCCTGAGTCAGGCCTTCGCCGCGCGCCTCATCGAGCTCGACGTTCGGGTCGAGGAGCGCGTCGTCATCGCGCTGCCCGACGGCGCGGCCTACGTCGGGGCGCTGTTCGGGATCGTCACGGTCGGGGCGGTCGTCGTGATGGTCAACCCCGACCTGCCCGCGGACGCACTCACGGCGATCCTGCACCAGAGCCGGGCCCGGGTCCTCATCACGGACGAGAGCGGACGGACCGACGAGGCGGTCGCCAGCGCCCGCACCGTGCAGCACGTGCTCACCGTCGACCCGGCCGTGGGCCCGTCGACGAACCGTGAGGCCGTCGCGACGGCAGCGACCCACCGAGACGACGCCGCGATCTGGCTGTTCAGCGGCGGCACGACCGGCGCCCCGAAGGCGGTGCCACAGACCCACCGCTCCTTCGCCAACACGACCGAGCGCTACGGCAAGGGCGTGCTCGGGATGCGCCCCGACGACATCACCATCTCCGTACCCAAGCTCTACTTCGGCTACGCGACGGGTTCGAACCTGCTGTTCCCGTTCTCGGTCGGCGCGTCGACGGCGCTGTTCGCCGAACGCGCCACGCCCGAGGCGTTGTTCGAGCGCATCGCGCGCCACGACGCCACGATCCTTGTCACCGTCCCGAAGATGGTCAGCGCGATGCTCGATCAGGACGAGCCGACGGACCTGTCGAGCCTGCGTCTCGCGACGTCGGCGGGAGAGGCCCTGCCGGCCAAGCTGTACCAGCGGTGGGTCGATCGCTTCGGTGTCGAGCTGCTCGACGGCCTCGGTACCGCCGAGATGTGGCACATCTTCCTCAGCAACCGCCCCGACGACGTCCGTCCCGGGACGCTGGGTCGTGCGGTGGTTGGCTTCGAGGTGCGGGTGCGCGACGAGGAGGGGGCCGATCTGCCTCACGCCCAGGTCGGCCACCTGTGGGTGAGGGGCGACTCGCGCGCGCTCGGGTACTGGCACAACGCCGACGAGACGGCGCGGACCTTCCGTGGTGAGTGGGTGGTCACGGGCGACCTGGTCTCGCAGGACGCCGACGGCTACGTCAGCTACGTGGGGCGAGCTGACGACGCGCTCAAGGTCGGAGGCAAGTGGGTCATCCCCTCCGAGGTGGAGGGTTGCCTGCTCGAGCACGACGCCGTGCGCGAGGCGGCGGTGATCGGGGTGCCCAACGACGCCGGCCTCACCGAGCCGGTGGCGTTCGTTCTCCTCGGCGATGTCGAGACCTCGCACGGCATCGAGGCGGAGCTGCGCCAGCACGTCCTCGACCGGCTCGAGCCGCACAAGCATCCCCGGAAGGTGGTCGTGCTCAACGACTTCCCCCGCACCCACCTCGGCAAGGTCGACCGTGGCGCCCTGCGCCGATCGGGGACCTGAGCCGCCGCAGGCGGCGGCCGAGCCCGACCCCGATCGGGGACCTGACGCCGCTCCCGGTAGCGTGCCCGCCCCATGGGAAGCTGGCCGCTCGAACCGGATCGCGACGAGTTCCTCGCGATGGCACGCGAGGTCGTCGGTCGCGTCGCCGACTTCGTCGAGACCGTCGCCGAGCAACCCATGCGCCCATCCGACCGTGCCCTCGACCTCGTCGCCGAGGTGCCCGGCGATCCTCCTGAGGACCCCGGCGATCTGGCGACGCTGCTCGACCTCGTCGGCGCGGGCGCCCTCGAGGCCTTCAACACCACCGGCCCCGGATACCTCGCCTACATCCCCGGAGGTGGCGTCGTCACCGCGGCGCTCGCCGACCTTTACGCCGACGCGACCAACCGCTACGTCGGCCTGGCCGCCGCCGCACCCGTCCTGGTCGCCATCGAGCAGTCGGTGCTGGCGTGGTTCGCACGTCTCTTCGGACTGCCCGACACCGCGCAGGGGATCCTGACCAGCGGCGGCTCGCTGGCCAACTTCTCCGCCGTCGTGGCGGCGCGGTCGCAGCATCTCGGCGAGGGCGTGGCCAGCGGGACGGTCTACGTCGGCGAGCACACGCACGCATCCGTGGCGAAGGCGGTACGGCTGGCGGGGTTCCCCGAGGACAACGTGCGCGTCGTGCCCTCCGGCGCCCACCACCGCATGGACGCCGACGCCGTCCGCGAGGCGGTCACCGCCGATCGGCTCGCCGGTCTGCGCCCCGCCCTCCTCGTCGCCAGCGCGGGCACGACCAACACCGGCAGCGTCGATCCCCTGACCGCTCTCGCCGACGTCGCTGCCGACGAGACCCTGTGGCTGCACGTCGACGCGGCGTACGGCGGCTTCTTCGTCCTCACCGAGCGCGGCCGCGAGCGCTTCCGCGGCATCGAGCGGTCGGACTCGATCACCCTCGACCCGCACAAGGGCATGTTCCTGCCCTACGGGGTCGGGGCGCTGCTGGTGCGTGACGGCGAACGGCTGCGACGCGCCCACGCCGACGCGGCGGTCTACCTCGCCGACATCCAGGACGTCTACGCCGAGGCGGGGCTGCCGAACTTCTCGGAGCTGTCCCCGGAGCTGACCCGGGATTTCCGCGGGCTGCGCGTGTGGCTGCCGCTGCACCTGCACGGCGTCGCCGCGTTCCGGGCAGCGCTGGACGAGAAGCTCGACCTCGCGTCTGTCGTGTACGAAGGCCTCGTTGCGGATGGCCGCTTCGATGTCCCGTACGAACCCGACCTCAGCATCGTGCCCTTCCGGCTCCGGGAGGCGGACGACGCCAGGAACCGCGCGCTGCTCGAGGCCATCAACGCCAGCGGGCGTGCGCTCGTCAGCGGCACGGTGATCGCCGGTGAGTACTGGCTGAGGGTCGCCGTCCTGGCCCACCGCACCCACCGTGACCACATCGACGAGTTCCTCGCCATCGTCACGGACGCCGCGGACCGCGCGCAGGCCGGCAGGACGGTCGCGTGACGACGATCCAGCGCGTGTGCGTCTTCTGCGGCACCTCGGCGGGTGACGACGAGGTATACGCCGACGCCGCTCGCGACTTCGGCACCGCCCTCGCCGAAGCGGGCATCGACCTCGTCTACGGCGGGTCGAGCCTCGGCATGATGCGGCTCGTCGCCGACGCCGTCCTCGACCGGGGCCGTCAGGTGATCGGGGTGATGCCGCGTCACCTGACCGACCGCGACGTCCCCTACGAACGCGCCACCGAGCTGCACCTCACCGAGACCATGCACGAGCGCAAGGCCCACATGTTCGAGCTCGCCGACGCGTTCGTGGCGCTGCCGGGCGGGCTGGGCACGCTCGACGAGCTCATGGAGATCTCGACCTGGGCCCAGCTCGGCCTGCACGACAAACCCATCGCGATCCTCAACGTCGCGGGCTACTTCGACCAGCTGGCCTCGTGGCTGGACCACGCCGTCGAGCACACCTTCCTGGCTCCGCGCCACCGCGAGCGGATCGCCGTCCTCGACGACCTCGCTGCTCTGCTCCACTACCTGAGTGCTCAGGTAGCGAAGCGGTAGCACGACGTGAGTGCTCAGGTAGCGAAGCGGTAGCACGACGTGAGTGCTCAGGTAGCGAAGCGGTAGCACGACGTGTACCACCGGACCCGGGGAGGCGATCCGTGAACGACCTGTTCTCCGTAGATGGCAAGGTGGCGCTCGTGACCGGCGGCACCCGCGGCATCGGGCTGATGATCGCCCGCGGTTTCGTCGAGGCCGGCGCCAGGGTCTACGTGGCCTCGCGCAAGGAGGACGCGGTCGCGGCGGCCGAGAGGGAGCTCGGGGAGGTCGGCGAGGCGGTCGGCGTCCCGGCGGACCTGTCCACGAAGGAGGGCTGCGACCGGTTGGCGGCGACGATCGCCGAGCAGGAGGACGAGCTGCACATCCTCGTCAACAACGCCGGCGCGAACTGGGCCGCTCCGATCGACGAGTTCCCCGAGAGCGGCTGGGACCGGGTGCTCGACCTCAACGTCAAGGGCGTGTTCCACCTGACCCGGGCGCTGTTGCCGCAGCTCCGAGCCGCCGGCGACGCCGACGACCCCGCCCGCGTCATCAACATCGGATCGATCGATGGCATCCACGTGCCGCTGTTCGAGACGTACGCGTACTCCTCCAGCAAGGCGGCGGTCCACCAGCTCACGCGCCACCTCGCCAAGCGGCTGGCCAGCGAGCACATCACGGTCAACGCCGTCGCCCCTGGGCCGTTCGAGTCCAAGATGATGGAGTGGACGCTCGACAACTTCCGCGAGCAGATCGAGCAGTCCTGTCCGCTGGGGCGCATCGGCCGCCCCGAGGATATGGCCGGTGTGGCCATCTACCTGGCCAGCAAGGCGGGGGCCTACGTCACCGGCGCCATCATCCCCGTCGACGGCGGCATCGCCACCACACGCTGAGTGAAGCCCTCAAGTAGCCCGGAGGGCGGTAGGGCAACCCGAGAGGGGCGGTAGCACAACTCAGGTGCTCAAGTAGCCCGAAGGGCGGTAGCACAACTCAGAGGTACTGGCCGGCACCGCCGCCGCCGGGGGGCTGGTCGCCCTGACCGCCCTGGCGCAGGGCCTTCATCTGGGCGGCTTGAGCGGCCATGTGCTGGGTGGCCATCGAGGCCTGGATGCCACGGAACAGACCTTCGAGCCACCCGACGAGCTGCGCCTGTGCGACACGCAGTTCGCTCGCGCTCGGCGTGCGTTCGTCGGTGAACGTCGCGAGCGCGACCTCCTCGAGCTCGTCGCGGAGGTCGTCGCTGATCAGTCCAGAGAGGGCGCTGAGGGAGCGGTTGTGGATCTCGGCGAGACGCTCGCGCCCCGCCTCGTCGAGCTCGGTGGTCTTCACCTGGTTGAGCATCGACTGCACCATCGTGGCGATCCGCAACAGCTTCGAGGGGTGGTCGACCTCCTCGGTTGCGCCGTCCTGCTCCTCCGGCGGATCGTCCTGGCGCACGACCAGGAAGGTCGGACGGTCCTCGTCGGTCTGGTCCGCTGGACCGGCCTCGTTCGGGGCGGCCGCGACCTCGGGCTCGACGCCCTCGGTGTCCGACATGCACGTTCCCTTCGCGATGGGGACCGCAAGCCTCGCCCCTCGTGGGCGCGAACTGCAAACGCCAGCCCCCGCCGGACGCTCCCGGCCTCAGTCGAACAGCCCCACCTGTTCGCCCTCGATGGGCACGTTAGGAGGTTCTGGCAGCACGATCGTGAGCCCGTCGGCGGGTCCGTCGTCGGGCGGCGGAGGCTTCGGCGGCAGGGGACCGCGCTCGAACGCCCAGCGGAACACGCCAGCGGCACGACCGAGACCGGCTGCCGTGAGCGTCGCATCCATCTGGTCGACGTCGATGGCGGCCCCGAGCAGCGCCGCGACGTCGATGTCGTGGGTCCCCAGCGGGGACATGAGCAGCAGGTTGCGCTCGACGTCGTCACGGGCGGCCCGCAGTTCGGCGGCGACTTTGTGGTCGAGGTAACGGAGGTTGGCGTAGATCTCCTCCACCGAGCCGAACGAGCGCAACAGCTTGGCGGCGGTCTTGCGACCGATGCCGCGAACGCCGGGCAGGTCGTCCGACGGGTCGCCGCGGAGCGCCGCGAGCTGTAGGTAGAGACCGGGCGCGACGCCGTACTCGGCTTCGACCGCGGCGACGTCGTAGATGCGGATGTCCGACATCGTCCGGCGAGGTCGCAGCAGGATCACGCGATCGGTGACGACGGCGGTCAGGTCGCGGTCGGAGGACAGCACGTGGCAGCGGGCCGGAGGGAGACGGTGGATCGCTTCGGCGGTCGCGGCGAGCAGGTCGTCCGCCTCGTAGCCGTCCGCCGTCACGACGTGGAGGCCGCACGCGGCGAGCGTGGAGGCAGCCAGCGCGATCTGCTCGGTGAGCAGTGGATCGTGGTCGTCCCGACGCGACTTGTACTCGGGGTAGAGCTCGCGACGCATCGAGGTTGGGGAGTCGAAAGCTACGACGACGGCGTCGTAGGGACCGTAGATCCAGGCGCTCGCCAGCATCCTTACGATGCCGTCGGTGACCCACGGCCCACCGGTGGCCTCCTCACGCAGGGCGTGCCACGCGCGGTGCGCGAGCGAGTTACCGTCGACGGCGAGCAGGGTGGTCACCGATCCCCCGATCGGTCCTCTTGGGTGTGCTATCGCTTCGCTTCTTGAGCACTTTCGGGTGTGCTACCGCTTCGCTGCTTGAGCACTCTTGCGTCAGCACGCACGACCCTACCCGGCCTCGGACCCGGAGAAGCGAGCCGGATCGAACAGGCTCAGGTCGAGGTCGGTCGTGCCGTCGATGACGAGGGCGGCTACCGCCTCGCCGATGACGGGGCAGAACTTGTAGCCGTGCCCCGAGAAACCCGCCGCGATCATCACGTTCGGGGCGTCGGGGTGCGGACCGACGACGAAGTGGCCGTCCGGCGTGTTGGTGTAGCGGCACACCATCGCCTCCGACGGGGCGACGTCGAGCGCTGGGAGGCGCTCCCGAAGCACCGCGCGGAGCTCGGACTCGTCCTCGGACCGGACCTCGGGGTCGAGGTCGGCGAGTTCGCCGGTGTCACCGCCGTGGTGGAAGGCCACCTTCGGGCCCTCGCCCCGCAGCCCCGGTGCTCCGTAGATCGCCGGACCGTCACCGCGGCTCCACATGAAGATGGGGAGGTCCGGCGGCTGCAGCTGCGGGTCGTCGGTCCCCCGCTGGAACCAGAACATGCACTGACGCTCGACGACGAAGGGGACGTCCAGCTGCAGCAGCCCGGCCGCCCACGGTCCCGGCGCGAGCACGAGCCGGTCGA
This sequence comes from Actinomycetota bacterium, assembly GCA_019347575.1. Classification (NCBI taxonomy): domain Bacteria; kingdom Bacillati; phylum Actinomycetota; species Actinomycetota bacterium. The sequence continues at coordinate 60,660 of JAHWKY010000020.1, forward strand.
CGAACAGCGGCGGACCCTGGTCGACGTCCAGCCGGATGCTCTCGTCCTCCGCCGTCCACGAGTTCACCGCCATCCCGACGCGCAACCTCGCGCCGGAGGCATCAGCCACCCGCAGGTGCGCGCGCTGGGCCGCCTCCGGGAAGACGATCCCGGCGTCGGCCTCGTAGACCGCGACCTCGTCCTCGGCGAGCCGGAGCGCCGGGAAGCGCTGTCGGACCTCGGCGGCGTCGAGCCGTTCGTGCTCGAGATCGTGTGCCTCGGCGCTCCTGAGGGTTCCGGTCACGACGTCGTCGTCCTCGCGACCGATGAACAGGCCCCCGGTGATCGTGAGCAGGCGGGTGCCAGCGTCGGCCTCGAGGTCCGACCAGGCGGCGTAGGCGCGTTCGAGCAGCGGCACGTAGCTCGTGCCCTCGAAGTAGGCCTTGCGGATGATCCGGCTGCGGCCGTGCGACGAGCCGTGGACGTGCGGCGGCGAGTGGCGGTCCAGGCCGACCACGGATCTACCCCGACGGGCGAGGTGGCACGCGATCGCTGCGCCGATGCCACCGAGGCCGACGACCGCGACGTCGTAGCGGTCCACCACGCCCGCTCACTTCCGTCCGACGGCTGCGACCTGGACGAGCCTACGGCCAGCACCGCCACGACGACGTGATACCTCGACCCCGACTCCCGACGAGACGAACCGGGTGTGGGGCGGTCGGATGACTTCCTCCAAGCCGCGGCGACCGGCTGCGCCGCGAAGTACGGTTCGTCGGTCGGGCGGCGTCAACGGGGAGATCGCCACCGTGCGTCTGAAGAGCATCGTCTTGCTGGCCGTTGCGTGCGTGGCGGTCACCGCGTCCCCCGCTGGCGCCGACTCCGACAAGGTGGTCGACGTCCAACTCGCGTCGGTCCGCACGAACGGCGAGTCCGGGTCCGGCCACTTCCAGCGCCCCGCCCTCAGCAGCGACGGCCGTTACGTCACCTTCCTGGGGCCGGGGTCGGCGCTGCTGCCGGGTGGTGACGAGACACGCCGCGACATCTACATCCGCGATCTCGTCGCGGGCTCGACCGAGCGGGTTCTGACGGGAGCGATCGGCGATCGCTGGAACCCGGATGTGAGCGACGATGGCCGCTACGTCGTGTTCCAGACCGACCTCCAACGCGTGCCAGCGGACACCGACGAGGACCACGACGTCTACCTCCGCGACCGCGAGACCGGCGACGAGACCCTGCTGTCCGGGTCGGTGCCGGGTGACGCCGTCGAGCCTTCGATGTCCGCCGACGCGGGCACCGTGGCATTCCGGAGCACGGGTGTCTGGGTCGTCGACACCGGAACCGCCGTCGCGGTGCAGGTCGAGAGCGAGGCCGCGGCCCCGCTCACGGCACACGCCCTGTCGCGCAGCGGCCGGTTCCTGACGTTCGTGACCGGTGAGGAGGTGGTCCTCCACGACCTCGAGACCGACAGCGAGGTCAGCGTCGCGCAGCTCGGCGAGAGTTCATGCCCCGTGGTCGAGGGTGGCTCGCGGACGGCTGCCCCCGTGGTCGCCGACACCGGTGACGTCGTGTACCGCAACTCCTCGTGCAGGCCGAGGCTGTGGACCCGATCGGACGGTGAGAACCACCCCGCGTACCACACCCGCAGCGGCGCGCCCTTGCGGGAGGGCTTCGCCCCATCGGGGATGCCCGCGATCAGCGCGGACGGGTCCGTTGTCGTGTTCGCGTCGGCGGCACCTGACCTCACGCCTGGGATGGTCAACTGGGGCGGTGGCAACCGGCCGAACCTGGCGTCGTACGTGCGTTCCGACACCGGAACCGAGACGGTCCAGCTCGTCAGCTACACGTCCGAGGGACGCGTCGTCGGCGGCGACCACGAGACCGACCGGACCCTCCACGACCGACACCCGAACGCCCCCACGATCTACGACCACCCGGCTGCTGTCAGCGCCGACGGACAGGTCGTGGCGTGGTCGTCGAGGCTCGCGGGTCTCGCGGGTGAGGACACCAACCCGGGGCTCGACGTGTACGTCCGCGGTGCCGAGGCGGGGTGGCAGGCACCCCCGTTCGCGTGCCCCGACGGGGCGTACTTCTCGACCGTCGAAGAGGAGTGCCAGGACGTCGTGCGTCGCCTCGCTGGCGCGGACCGGTACGTGACGGCGGCGCTGGTCGGGGCGCTGCACTTCCAGGCGGCCGCGGATCACGCCGTCGTGGCATCCGGCCAGACGTTCCCCGACGGGCTGACCGCCGCAGTGATCGCCGGTCGCGCCGCCGAGACAGTCTTCCTCGTCCGGCGCGACGACGTGCCGCATCCGACGACGGACGAGATCCTGCGTCACTTCCCCCACGCGGTCTCGCTGGCCGGAGGACCCGCGGCCATCTCGGAGGAGGTGCAGGAGGAGCTGAACGGCTTCTACGACCCGGTGTTCAGCCTCGACGCGCGCGACCGCGTCGGCGGCACCGATCGCTACGCGACCGCGGCGCTGCTGTCGCAGCGCGCCAACCGCACCGGCACACCCGTGCACGTCGCGAGCGGTGAGGACTGGCCGGACGCGCTGACGGGCGCGGTCGCCGCGATCCGCGATGGCGCCGCACTTCTGCTTGTCCGTCGCGAGGTCATCCCGGAGGTGACCCGAGAGGAGCTCGATCGGCTGCGTCCCGCCTCGATCACGGTGCTGGGTGGCCCCGCAGCCGTCAGCGATGCGGTCGCCGCAAAGCTCGCCGGCCACACGTCCGGAGACGTGAGGAGGTTGTGGGGAGCGGATCGGTACGCCACCGCGGTCGCGATCAGCCGAGCGGCCTTCCCCGACCCCGACGCCGTCGACACGGTTTACATCGCGACCGGCGAGCAGTTCGCGGATGCCCTCGGGGCGGCCGCCGGGGCTGGCATGGTCGGCTGGCCGGTCCTGCTCGTCCCGTCCGACGGACCCGTGCCCGATGCGGTCCGGGACGAACTCGAGCGGCTCACACCCGACGGTCTCGTCCTGCTGGGCGGTGAGGCCGCACTCGGCCCGGCGGTCGAGGCGGAGCTCGCTGGGCTCCTGGGCTGACCCGGCGTCGTCGTGCTCGTCAGCGCCGGACGCGGGTCCGGGGTCAGCCCGTCACGCGGGTCGCTCGCCCCGTAGGTAGCGCAGGACAGCGACGACGCGGCGGTTCTCGTCGTCGTTCGGGGGGAGGTCGAGGTACCCGATGCCGTCGCTGCGTGATGCTCACGCGGTCGCTCGACGACGGGGTGAACTGGACGACGCAACGGCTGGCGGGTCCGTTCGCCGAGGGGGCGGTCGAGCACTGGGCTCTCGGTTCGGGACCGGTCAGCTACCAGCTCGGTCTCGCCACCGGTCGCCGCTCCCAGCTCGTCACGGCGTTCATCGCGACCGGCGAACTCGCGATCGAAGGTGTATCGGACGTGTACGTCGGCCCCGTGTCCCGGTGACGGCCCCGAGCGCGGCAGCTGCGGGCGTCTACCCTCGGTGTACGACGACCGGGAGGCTGACCGTGCGCATCATCGCCGACTACGACGCCTGCGAGGCCAACGCCCGCTGTGTGGAGATCCTGCCCGAGGTGTTCCACGTCGACGACAACGACTTCCTCCACCTCAAGGACGAGAACCCACCGGAGGAGCTGCGTGCCAAGGTCGAGGCCGCCGTGATGGCGTGCCCCAAGGCCGCCCTCAGCCTTGAGGACTGAGGTGCGCGGGGCGGTCCTCGTCCAGGTCGGCGACGAGACGCTCGACGTCCGTGACGACATCGATGTCCCCGCGCCAGCACCCGGCGAGGTCCGCGTGGACGTGGCCGCCTCCGGGGTGTGCCACTCCGACCTGTCGGCCATGAACGGCAGGTTCCCGCAACCCGCCCCGGCCGTGCTGGGGCACGAGGGCGCGGGCGTCGTCTCGGCGGTGGGTGACGATGTGGACGGGCTCGCCGAGGGCGACCACGTCATCCTCGCTTGGATGGCGCCGTGCGGCGACTGCCGATGGTGCCTCGGAGGGCAGCCGAACCTGTGCATCACCCACCTCGGAACGAGTGCGGGGACGCCCCGCTTCCGCGCGGGGGACACCGACCTGTACGCCATGGCCGGGGTCGGATGCTTCGCCGAGCAGGTCGTCGTCCACGCGAACGCCGCCGTGCGCATCGAGGACGACGTCCCGCTCGAGGTGGCGGCGCTGATCGGCTGCGGTGTCACCACGGGGGCCGGGGCGGTGTTCAACGCGGCGAAGGTCGAACCGGGAGCCGCGGTCGCGGTCGTCGGTCTCGGCGGGGTCGGCCTGAGCGCCGTGCAAGCCGCTCGCATCGCCGATGCCAAGACGATCGTCGCCATCGACCCGCTGATCACCAAGCACGGGCTCGCGGTGGAGCTCGGGGCTACCCACGCGGTGACGCCCGACGACCTGCCGGAGCTGTCGGCCGAACTCACCGGCGGGGACGGCTTCGACTACGTCATCGAGGCGGTCGGCCGCCCCGCCACCATCCGCGCCGCGTACGACGCGACGCGACGGGGCGGCGCCACGGTGGTCGTCGGCATGGGCGCGTACACCGACGAGGTCGTGTTCAACGCTTTCGAGCTCGCGTTCGTCGAGAAGCGCATCATCGGCTCGCTGTACGGCTCGGCCGACGTGCACCGTGACTTCCCGCTGCTGATCGAGCACTGGCGCGCGGGGCGGCTCGACCTCGAGGGGCTGATCTCGCGCCGCGTGCCGATCGAGCGGATCAACGACGCCGTCGGGGCGCTCGCTGCCGGAGAGGTCGTGCGCCAGGTCGTCACGTTCGAGTGAGTCCTCGTCACGTCGCGTGACATCGGCGACCCCCGCCATCGGGGACGAGTTCCGGGGGGCGCGCGTTCGAGGTCTCCGCCGCAGTGCGAAACCGCTTGAGCCGGTCCCCCGTCTAGCCGGTCGATGTGCCGGTCTCGTTGCGATCTGGCACCGGAACCGGCACACCGACGGACGTGCAGGGCCGCGACCCCGTCGGTTCAGCTGGCCCGCATCGCGATGCGCTGACGCGCCCGCTCGCTGGGGGCGGCCTGCAACAGCCGGTTGAGCGAGTCCGACGCGAGCTCGCGCTCCCGCACGAGCGTGGAGGCGGCCCATACCCAATCGGCCTCGGCAGGCAGCTCACCCAGCACCTCCAGCGCGGCGTCGAACGATGCCGGGACGCCGTCCGCGAACAGCGTCGATACCGCCCGTCGGCGGCGCCAGCCCTCCGGGAAGGTGCGCACGAGCTGACGCAGCTGCGCGACGTCGAGCATGGCCGCCTCGTCGGTTCGCGTTCGCAGCGTCCGTAGCTGCGCGACCGACGACGCGACCGCCCCGACCGCCGCCGCCAACGCGCTCGCCGTCAGCTCGGCTGGAGCGGGCGCGGCGGAAGGGGGCGTCGGGGCGGGCAGGGGCGTCGGGGCGGGTGGGGCGGTCGGGGCGGGTGGGGTGGTCGGATCGGGTTGCGGCCCCGCATCGTCGAGGGGAGAGCTGGCCCCGACATCCGGGGATGGACGCTCCACGGGACGATGCGGGAGCGCCTCGCCTTCATCGACCTCGTCGAGCTCCTCGTAGGCCCCGAGGTCCTCGTCCCCGTCGTGGGCCGTGTCGGCCGCGTCGCCCTCACCCTCGGGTTCGCGGACGAACTCGTCGACCAGGCCGTGGACCGCTTGCTTGCGCGCCTCGGGGTCGTCGAGGTCGCGGATCAGCGCCCCGACCTCGACCGGGTCGAGCAGCTCGGCCCGTTCGACCAGCGCGGCGAGGTCCTCGTCGGTGAGTTGGTCCTGGTCCATCTTGAGCAGAAGCTCGCCGACGTTGTCGACACCGAGCGTGTACGCGACACGGATGCGCTCGTCGGTGGACATCCCCTTGAACAGCTTGCCGCCGCGCATCAGCAGCTTCCCGCGGGCGATCTTGCCCTCGGTCGCGCGCAGCTCGGTGAGCAGCTCCGCGAGCTCAGCCGACGCCTGGGACACGGGGCGTCAGGCCTTCTTCTTCGGGGTCTTCTTCCCGGCGCCGGACCCCGTGGCGTCGGCGTCACCGCCGCCACCCGCGAGGCTCTTCGCGGCCGCCCCCGGCAGCTTGCTCACGTCCTGCAGGAACTGGCTGACATCCACGCCCGTGAGCTGCTGCATGACCGGGCCCAGCTGGGTGAGGGTCTGCACGACGTCCTCGGTCAGCTTCGATGCCCCGGTGCCGCCGTTCGAGCCGTTGCTGATGATGGTCGTCGTTCCCGCGCGTGACAGAGGCTCGGCGATCGCCGCCGCGATCTCGGGAGCGACCTTCAGCGCCTCGATCGACAGGCCGGCCTCGTTGTACAGCTTGAGCGCCTCGGCCAGCAGCCGCCGCGCCTCGGCCTCGGCCTCACCCCTGGCCCGGATGGCGTCGGCGTCGGCGAGGCCGAGTTCGCGCTGCCGGACGGCCTCGGCCTTGGCCTCCTGCGCGACGCGGTAGTTCTCGGCGTCGGCGAGCCGTTCGGCGGCGTACTTCTCCGCGTCCGCCTTCTCGCGGACGGTCGCGTTGAGGCCCAGTTTCTGACGCTCGACCTCGCGCTCGGCGATGCGGATGTCCTGGGTCTTGAGCTCGAACTCGCCGGCTTTGGTGGCCTGCGCCTTGGCGACATCGACCTCCTCCTGGACCGAGGCCTGCTTCAGCGACAGCGCCTTGTCGGACTCGACGATCTCGGTCTCGACCTGGATCCGCTTCTGCTCCGCATCCTGACGCGCCGCCTCCTCGACGACGCGCGCGTCGCGGTCGGCGTTGGCGGTCGCGATGCGGGCGTTCTTGAGCGCCTCCTGGATCTTGGGTTGGCCGAGGGCGTCGAGGTAGCCCTGGTCGTCCTGGATGTTCTGGAACACGAACGACTTGAACTCGAAGCCCATGCCCTCCAGGTCGCGGTGGGCCTCGTCGCGGACCTTGTCCTGGAACGACTTCTGATCGCGGTACAGCTCCTCGACCGTCAGCGTGCCGATGATGCCGCGCAGGTGTCCGGCGACGGTCTCGCGGATGGTCGAGCGGATGTCGTCGGGGGCCATCCCGAGGAAGCCCTCGGCCGCGCGCCGGACGGCGGTGTCGACGCTGCTGACCTTCACCTGCGCGACCGCGCGGACGTTGATGGGGATGCCCTGGATCGTGTAGACGTGCTGGAGGTCGATGTCGAGCGTCATCATCTTCAGCGACAGGATCTCGGCCTGCTCGAGCAGCGGCGTCACGAGCGTCCCGCCGCCCCGCACGATGCGGAACTCGGTGGGGCGTCCCTCGTCGTCGACGACCTGCTTCTTGCCGAAGCGCCGCTTGCGGCCGTAGACGATCAGGGCCTCGTCCGGCCCCGCTTTTTTGTAGCGGTTGCGCACGAGCAGCGCGAGGATCGTGACGACGAGGAGGATCGCGATGATCGTCACGATCCACTGGAGCAGATCCAGGCCCCGTTCGGCCTGGCCGGTGAGCGTGTCGATCACCGTGTCGACGACCTCGTCGGCGTCGGTGGCGAGTGGCAACAGCACGATCGACCCCCTTCTCGCGCCCCGAGCGTCGCGACCCCGCGCCGCACGCTCCGGACCGACGAGCCTACCCCCGGCGCCCCGCCGGGGTCGGCGCATCACACGGGGCGCCGACGCCAGGAACCCTCGTATCCGGTGGTTCGTGGGTGGGGCGGGCGCGTCGCGGGGTCCGCTGTTGCCCGCAACCCCCGTATCCGGTGGTTTCCGGGGAGGTAGAACGTGTTCTAGTCTGAGGCTGCGGCGGGGCGTCCACCTCGCCGAGGAGGAGGCGGGGCGATGGGTGACCTGCAGCTCGGGTTGATGCTGGGCTACTGGGGCGCGGAGGCGTTCGATGGCACCGACCTCGCCCAGGCGGCCGAGGAGGTCGGCTACCACTCGGTGTGGACCGCGGAGGCCTACGGTTCGGACGCGGTGAGCCCGCTGGCGTGGATCGGGGCGCGGACGCAGCGGATCGGGCTCGGCACGGCGCTGATCCAACTCTCCGCGCGTACGCCGGCATCGACCGCGATGACGGCGGTCACCCTGGATCACCTCAGCGGCGGCCGCTTCCACCTCGGCCTCGGCGTGTCCGGACCCCAGGTCGTGGAGGGCTGGTACGGCCAGCCCTTCCCCAAGCCGCTAGCCCGCACCCGCGAGTACGTCGAGGTGCTCCGCACGATCTGGCGCCGGGAGGGCCCGGTGAGCCACGAGGGCGAGCACTACCCGCTGCCGTACCCGGGGGGCACCGGCAAGGGCAAGGCGCTGAAGATCACCACCCACCCGCGTCGGGCCGACATCCCCGTCTTCCTCGGGGCGGAGGGGCCCAAGAACGTCGCGCTCACCGCCGAGATCGCCGACGGCTGGTTCCCGATCTTCTACTCGCCCGAGCGCAGCCCGGACATGTACGCCGACTCGCTCGCCCACGCCCCGCCCGACTTCGCGATCGCCTGCCCCGTCACGGTCGTGCCCGGCGACGACCTCGAGCAGGCGATGGCCGTCGTCAAGTGGAGCCTGGCGTTCTACATGGGCGGTATGGGCGCCCCGGACGAGAACTACCACCTCGACGTCATCAAGCGCATGGGCTTCGAGGAGGAGGCCGACCATGTCCAGCAGCTGTTCATCGGCGGCGATCGCGAGCAGGCCATGCGTGCCGTCCCCGACGCTCTGGCCGACGAGATCGCACTGGTCGGACCGCGCGACCGCATCCGCGAACGGCTCCAGCGATGGATCGACTCGCCCGTCACGCACCTGCTCGTCGGCACGCGTGACGAGAGCACCGTGCGGCTGATGGCCGACCTGCTGACGTGACCGCCGGCCCAGGCTCTTGGCATCGACCGACCCGCTACCGATGCCGCCGGGTCCCTACGACGGCGGCTCGCGGACGATCCCTCAGGATCGCTCGCCCGACTCCGCGAGGCTGGGTGGGAGCACGCCCCGCTCGGCGGGGCGTGCGATCCGGCCAGCGGCGTGGAGGTGCCAGGCGAGCAGGTCGTCGTGCGCGCGGTCGCGCGACAGCCAGCGCGCGACCTCGAGGCCGTTGCGGCGAAGCCGCTGCCTCAGGCGCGGATCGGCTGCGAGCTCGTCGAGCCGATCCGAGAGCCCGGTCACGTCACCCGGGGGGAAGCGCAGGGCGGTCGTGCCCTCGATGAGGAACTCACCGGAGCCGCCAGTGCCGGTAGCCACCACCGGTAGGCCGCGCGCCATCGCTTCGAGCGGGACGATGCCGAACGGTTCGGGCCAGACCGAGGGGAACACGAGCGCGTCCGCTCCGTCGTACGCGCGTCGCAGCCGGTCCGGGGCGCTGTCGCCGTGGAACTCGACACGGTCGGAGACACCTTCGTGCTCCGCGACGTCCCGCAGGGAGCGCACGAACGCCTCGTCCCCGGTGCCGTGCACGTCGAGTCGTGCGGTCGCAGCTCGAGCCAGGACGCGGACCGCGGTCTCGACGCCCTTGTCCGCGGCCAACCTCCCGACGTACAGCAGCCGCCCTCGCCAGGCGCCGGCATCGGCACTCGGGTCGAGGAGCGGGTAGCGGCCCAGGTCGGGCCCGTGCGGCACCAGCGCGTGATCGTCGAACGGCCACGCGGCTCGTGCCAGCGCATCCTGGCGGAGGTACTCGGACGCGAACGCCGCGAGCGTGGGAGCTCCGATCCGCTCCGTGGTCGCCGCGACTCCGGCGAAGCCAGCGATCGCGCCTCGCGCCGCGCGCCAGCGCGGACGGTGGAAGCGCCGTGACCACGGATCGGTCTCCGGGCCCCACACGAGCCAGCGGTCGCCCACCACGAGGACCACCGGAAGGGTGGTCGCTTCGATGGCGGTGAACAGTCCGGCGAGGGGCAGGGCGCCGGGGTTCCAGACCGACACGACGTGGGGTCGGAAGTCCGAGACGTGGTCGTTGACCGCATCCCGAGCGTCGATCTGATCCCGGCGCTGTGTCCGCAGCGACGGTGTGAGCATGCGGTGATCCGACCACGACAGCGGCAGGACGCGTTGCACGTGTGGTTCGTCGACGTCGTCGACGTCGGGGCGACGGAACCGTGACGTGAGCACCCGCACGTCGTGACCGGCACCACGCCAGGCGTCCACCGCCCCGGAGCAGAGGTCCTCGTAGCCGCCGAAGCTGTGCGGCGGGAACAGGTTCATCACCACGAGTGCGCGCAGCGGTTCGCGCGTCACCCGATCGAGGTTGGTCACGACGGACGACCGTAGCGGGTCGCCGATCGAGCCGTGAGGGACCACTTAGCCCGTGGTCTCGTGCAGCGAACGCTCGATCCCCTCGGTGGTCACGATGGGCAGCCGGAAGCGGAACGTCGATCCGATCCCGGCATCGCTCGTGACCTCGAGCTCGCTGCCGTAGAGGTCGAGGATCTCCTGGCTGAGCGCGAGGCCGAGTCCCAGGCCGCGACTCGTGCGCCGGTTGGGATCGCCTCCTCGGTAGAAGCGCTCGAGGACGTGGGGGAGCTCTTCGGCCGGGATGCCCGGGCCGGTGTCGCGGACCACGACCTCCGCGCTGCCGTCGACGACACCGACCTCGACGTGGACCTCGGTCCCGGGCGGCGTGTGCTTGCCCGCGTTGGTGAGCAGGTTCTCGACGGCGCGTCCGATCAGCACCTGGTCGGCGTAGACGACGGCAGGTCCGGTCCGGTGCAGCTGCACGCGGTGCTGGGAGAGCAGTGGCGTCACCCGCCCTACCGTGGAGGTGACGACCTCGTCGAGGTCGAACGCGGTGGGGTCGGACTGCAGCGTGCCGGCCTGGAGGAGGCTGAACTCCAGCAACGCGGTGAGCACGGCGTCGAGGGCGACGGCGTTGGAATCGATGCGGCTGAGCAGGTCGTAGCGGCTGTCGTCGGGGACAGCCTCCCACCGTTCCCGCAACGTCGTGCTCATCCCGCGGATGACGGTCAGCGGGGTGCGCAGCTCGTGCGACACGTTCGACAGGAAGTCGCTCTTCAGCTGATCGAGCTGCCCGAGTCGTTCGACCGTCTCCCGCTCGTGCGCGAAGCGACGGGCGTTCTCCAGTGCGCGTCCGGCCTGGGTCGCGAGCAGCTCGAACGCCTCGATGTCCTGGCCGCTCAGTGTCTCGATACGGCGCCAACCCGCGTCCAACGTCGCGACGATCTCGTCGTCCACGCGGATGGGTGTGGCGATGACGCTGCGGAACCCCTCGTCGCGGAACGCCGGGAGGCGGCCCTCGAGCTGCTCGGAGTCGTCGAGCACGACCGTTGCACCCGAGGCCAGAACCGCGGCGACGAATCCCGTGTCCGTCGGGTGGGTCGTAGCCGTGTAGCTCTCGGGGAGGCCGAACCCGTGTCGCGGCTGGTAGCGGGTCCGGCTCTCGTCGAGTACCGACACATCCGCGGCATCGAACCCCAGCGCCAGCGCCGCCTCCGCTACCACCTCGAGGACCCGGTCCTCGTCGAGGGTGTTGAGGTTGCGACCCACGGCCGCGACGGTCGCGATCAGATCGGCGCGGCGACTCGCCTCGAGGCGTGCTTCGTCGTGGGCGGTCATCTCATCCATCAGCCGTTTGGACAGGAAGTTCACCATGTAGGTGGTGAGGCCCAGGATCGTGAGACGGATGAAGATGGCGCCGACATCGGCCCCGGCGGTGGGCAGCGCGACGAGCAGGTAGCAGCCGTAGGTGAACGCCAACAGCGCGAACTGGGCCCCGCCCGGGTAGCTCGCGGCGAAGAAGATCGTCGTGAGCACGTAGATGATGAACATCGGGGACTTCGCCCCGCCGGTGCTGGCCACCACGAGGGTGACCAGGACGATGTCGAGCGCCGACCACACCGCGAGGACTTGGAACCGCCACGGGCGCTGGAGGATGGCGTTCCAGGGCAGCGCCCCGATCCCGACGGCTCCACCGAGCGCGACAGCGAGCGTCGCCCAGTACAGCGGGAGGTTGGTTACGACCTCCCCGTCGAGGGAGGGGTAGACCATGAGCGCGGCGACCGTCAGGAACGTCGCGGTCAGCGCGACGTCGACCGCACGTCGCAGGTGCGCTCGCAGGCTGGCGTCTCGCTCACCGAACGGGCCTGCCGTTGCCGTGTCGGGTGCCGTGGGGAGGGGTTGCACTCACTTAACGTCGGCTGGGTTGTACAGCCAGTCAAGGACCCCCCCGGGTCGTGGCTAGGAGGGGCTAGTCCGCCCGTGCCGGCACCCGCACACGGAAACGGGCCCCGCCGTGGGGGCTGTCCTCGTACGTCACCTCCCCGCCGTGCGCCTCGGCCAGCGTCCGCACGATCCACAGCCCCAGACCCACCGAGTCCGCCCGAGGGCCGGTCGAGAACGGCTCGAAGAGCCCTTCGCGGGCCTCGGAGGGCACGCCCGTCCCGTGGTCGGTCACGATCAGCTCGACACCGCCCGGACGCGACACCGCCTCGATGACGGTCGGAGGTGCGCCGTGGCGCTGTGCGTTGGTCGCGAGGTTGTAGACGACCTGCTCGAGCCGCCCCGGGTCCGCGTGGACCATCAGGCCATCGGGGACCCGGTTCTGGACCTCGACCTCGGATGGGAGGTAGGCCATGACGCGTTCGATCAGCGGACGTAGCTCGACCACCGCCTGCTGCAGGCGCAAGCTGCCCTGCTCCTGCCGGGCGAGATCGAGTAGGTCCTCGGAGAGCTGCTGGATGCGTTGACCTTGGTCCGCGATGCTCTGTAGGAGCTGTCGCTCACGCTCGCGTGGGAGCGGTTCCTCGAGCCGCGAGAGGAACTGCGCCGACCCGATGATCGAGGTGAGTGGCGAGCGGACGTCGTGGGCGAGCGTCGACACGAGCTGCTGGCGCCACGCGTCGCTGCGGGTGACCTCTTCCAAGGCCTCCTGGGTCCGCTGACGCTCCATCACCAGGTAGCGGGTCAGCAGGCCCACGATCGTTGCGACCAGCAGGACGTAGCCGGTCCGGAACGTGACGCTGTCGATGCGGTAGCCGACCTCGGCCCGTTCCGCGAGCCGAGACTCGAGCACGACCAGTACCACGCTGGCGCACACCCAGCCGATCAGCGCCCCGCGGAACTGGAAGCGGACCGCACCCTCGATGGGGATGAACGTCACGATCACCCACTGCGACCCCGCGACGTCGAAGGCGAACAGCAGCACGAACGCGGTGACGATGACCGCGTCGAGAGCGAACCCGGCCAGTCCGAAGCTGGGTCGGCGGTGCCAACCACGGCGCAACCCGTAGGTGATGAGCAGGTTGCCTGCCGCCAACACCCCGGCGGTGGAGAGCGCCGCGCCCCGCAGGTACGAGGGAGCGTCGTCGGGTTGACCCGTGAGGAACGTCTGCAGCAGCGCCCACAGGACCCCGACCCAGCGAGCCCAGATGAGCAGCCGCTCGACGCGCTCGTCCGCCGCCGGATCGACCGGGCGTCGCTCCGCGCTGGCGTCCACGCCTCCTGCTCCCCGTCGCGGCACCGCTCGGGGGCGGGGCCCGCCGCCCAACCTCGGTCGGGCGCGTGGCCACCCTACGCGAGCGTTCTGTGCGTTTCCACTACCCGTCGCGGTTGCGTGGACTCGTCACACCCCCTCGTTACCTTCCCCACCGAGGAGGTGTCCCGTGGCACAGCGAGGCAGCCGTGGTCACGTTGTGGCGGCCGATGGCGAGTTGACCATCGATGGCTACCGCTGCATGGCGCCGGAGGTCGTCCGACACTTCGCGGCGCGGGTGGACGAGGGGGCGGACGGGACCGCGCTCGCCGCGGACCTCGAACAGGTCTTGCGGGTAGGTGTGCTCGCGCTCGGGGCGACCGGTGTCACCGTCAACGTCGACCACGTCGACCGCGAGTTCGCGCGCCTCTGCGAGCGCCTCGAGCAGCAGTTCGACGCCCGTGCTAGCCAGCTGGACCGCGCCTTCGAGGCGGCCTTCAGCGAGGAGGACGGTGCGATGGCGCAGGCGCTGCGCAGCTACCTCGGCGAGGGCGGGGCGCTCAGCGAGCTGTTCGACCCCGACCGGCGGGACAGCGCCATCGGGCGCATGCGCGAGTTGCTGGGCGAGCACTTCGAGGGCGAGGGCTCGACGCTGCACCGCCTGCTCGACCTCGGCAACGCCGCGAGCCCCCTCGCGACGTGGCGCGACGAGATCCACGGTCAGTTCGAGAAGATGCGTCGGCTCATCGAGGACTACCGCCGCGAGCTCGCCGAGACGGCGTCGGCACAGCAGGCTGCCGCCGAGGCGCGTACCGAGGAGCGCGCCAAGGGCAGCGCCAAGGGGCGCGACTACGAGGACCTCGCCTTCGAGGCGGTCAACGACATCGCGCGGGTGTTCGGCGACCGGGCTGAGGCTGTCGGTACCAGCGCCGGCGCCGGCGGGAACAAGAAGGGCGACATCGTCGTCACGCTGAACCCGCGCGACACCAGCGGTCTCGACGTGCGCCTCGTGGTCGAGGCCAAGGACCGTGAGCTCGGTCTGCGGCCGATGCTGCGTGAGCTGGACGGTGCGAAGCACAACCGCGGGGCGGTGGCGGCGCTCGCGTTGTACGCCCTCCCGGAGCACATGCCCTCCGGCGCGGCGCCGTTCCGCGAGGAGGGCCAGGGCCGTTTCCTCGTCCTGCTCGACAAGGACGGGGCCGACGCGCGGCTCGCGCTCGAGGTCGGCTACCGCCTCGCTCGTTTCGAGGCGTTGACCGAGCTGCGGACCGCCGATGTCGAGGTGGACACGCGCGGCATCCGTGACGACCTCGACGCCGCGCGGGCGCAGCTGGTGTCGGTGAGCCAGGTCAAGAGCATGCTGACCAAGCTGCGCAACGACGTGTCCGGCAGCGTCGACGACCTCGAACGGCGCGTCGAGGATCTGCGTGCCGGTCTGCTCGAGTGCCTCGACCGGCTCGACACGCGCATCCGCGTCGGTGACGAGACCGACGCCGCCGTCGCCTAGAGACCTCCTGGAGCTACGGTTCCCCACGGGGTCGAGAGGAGCGTCACGTGCGCGAGCGCCTCGCGCTGGTCATCGCCAGCGTGATCGCCCTCGCGGTCGTCGGAGGCGCGCTCCTCCTGCTCACCGGTCGCGATCAAGGTGATCCCGCCGCCGAGGCGCGCGAGATCATGGCCGCGTACCTGCGCGCGTGGGAGAACGAGGCGTGGGACGCGATGGCAGGGTTGGCCGCGACGCCACCGGCCGACTTCGTCAGCCGTCACCGGGAGATGTGGGAGGACCTCGACATCGTCGAGGGCCGGTTCGACCTCGGGACCATCGCGTTGAACCGCGGCGAGGCCTCCGCGCCAGTCGGAGCGACTCTGACCATGGAGGGGCTCGGGGAGTACTCCTACACCACCGAGATCACCGCACAGCGCGACGAGGGCGAGTGGCGCATCCTGTGGAGCCCTCAGACGATCCATCCGGCACTCGAACGCGAACGGTGGCGCATCGTGCGACGCGACGTGCTGGTCGATCGCGCCCCGATCCTCGCTCGAGACGGGACCCCCCTCACCGTCGCCGGGACGCTGCACCTGATCGGCATCGAGCCGCAGCGCGTCGAGGAGCCCGAGGACGTCGTCGCCGCCTTCGACGAGCACACCGATGTCGACCCGGCCGAGGTCCGGCAGCTGCTGAACCGCGACGACCTCGTCCCGGACTGGTTCTACCCCGTGCTGACGGTGCGCCCTGGACCCTACGCCGAGCTGCGCGAGCTGCTGTTCCCCGTGCCCGGCATCGTGTTCCGCGAGACCGAGGCGCGACTGACCCAGCAGGAGGGCTTCGCCGCCCACATCCTCGGTCGTACCGGCCCCATCACCGCCGAGCTGCTCGAGGAGCTCGGCCCGCCCTACACCGAGAGGGACGAGGTCGGTCTCTCCGGGCTCGAACGCGTCTTCGAGACGCAGCTCGCGGGTCGGTCGTCGGCCGAGGTCGTCGTCATCGATTCGTTCGAGGAGGTGCGCCGCATCCTGTTCGAGTTCGAGGGCGCCGATCCCGAGCCGATCCGGACGACGCTCGACATCGCCGTGCAGCAGGGCGTGGAGGCGGCGCTGTCGGAGGTCGACGGTGCGGCGGCGATCGTCGTGCTCGACGCCCCGACGGGGGCGATCCTCGGGGCGGCGAGCCGGCCCACCGACGACTTCAACCGCGCGTTCTCCGGCCTCTACCCACCGGGGTCGACCTTCAAGATCGTCACGGCGGCTGCGGTGTTGGCGTCGGGGCTGCGCCCCACCGACAGCGTGAACTGCCCGGCCGAGGAGATCGTCGGCGGGTTGCAGGTGCACAACGACGACGACTTCGAACTCGGCAACGTCACGCTGCTGCGTGCGTTCGCGGCGTCGTGCAACACCAGCTTCGCCCGGCTGGCCGCCGAGCTCGAGGACGGGGCGCTCCAGGACGCGGCGGAGGACTTCGGGTTCGGGGTCCAGTACGAGCTGCCGCTGCCCGTCGCTGGCGGACGGTTCCCCGCACCCGAAGACCTCGCCGAGCGCGCTGCCGCGGCGTTCGGCCAGGCCCGGGTGCAGGCGAGCCCGCTGCACATGGCGACGGTGGCGGCGGCGGTCGCGTCCGGGGCGTGGAACCCACCGTTCCTCCTACAGGACGAGCCGCCCGAGCGACCGCGCGCCTTGGACGACGACGTGGTGGACGACCTGAGCCGGATGATGCGCGAGGTCGTGACCGCCGGGACCGGCCAGGCGGCGCTGCCGGGTGAAGGCACGGTCCAGGGCAAGACCGGGTCGGCCCAGACCGGCTCCGCCCCGGACGATCCCGTCCACGCCTGGTTCGTCGGCTACGCCGGCGACCTCGGGTTCGCGGTGTTGGTGGAAGGCGGCGGCTCCGGCGGCGAGGTCGCCGCCCCGCTCGCCGCCAGTCTCCTCGACGCCATCGACGAGGCCCGCGACGAGCTCACCACCCCCTGACCCCTAGGTCATGACGGAAACACGCGTGGAGAGGTCATGACCGAAACACGCGTGGAGGCGCGTTTCCGTCGGGGCGTTGGGGGGGTCAGGCCGGGGCGATGACGGAAACACGCGTGGAGGCGCGTTTCCGTCGGAGCGTTGGGGGGGTAAGGCCGGGGCGATGACGGAAACACGCGTGGAGGCGCGTTTCCGTCGGGGCGTTGGCCTCACGCGAGGTCGAAGCGGTAGATGCCCGGCGGGGCGAGCCGGCGGAGGTTGGACGCTCCGAGGCCATCGGAGCCGGCAGGTGAGAGCGCCCACACCAGCGTCGTGGGCTCCTCGTTGCCAGCCTCATCACTGACCAGGGCCGAGATGAGGGCGGTGTCGGGGCGCACGGAGAGGCTGAGGTAGTTGAACGTGACATCGGTTTCGATGGCGACCCCGGACGAGGCCGACCGGTCCATCGCGAAGTCGTGCATGGTCAGTTCGAGAGTCCGTTCCGGTAGCCCCCACGGTGTTGTGCTGACCCACGCGATCCGGTCGTCGTCGATGAACTGCGCGTCGGCCAGGTCGCTGCTGCCATCGCCGGAAGCGAGGACCTCGTACTCCTGCCCGCCGCCCCGATGCAGCCTGACCTCCTCGTTCGACCCGTCACCGACCCAGGTCACCAGCAAGTCGTCGCCCCGCGCGTCCACCGACGCCAGGCCGTTCTCGATCCCTCCGGTGGCCGCCAACGCGACGCGCGACGCACCTGTCTCGATGTCGACGGCGTGAACATCCTCGACCTGGTCCTCGCTATCGCCCGTGCGGACCGTGACGAACGCGGTCGGGCGCCCCTCCCAGACGGCCACGCCGACCAGTGAGGCATCGATGGCATCGGCTTCGTAGAAGGTCGAGAACCTGCCTTCGGCATCGATCCTCAGGATGTCGTGGTCGCCGAGGAATCCGCGTGGGTTCTCGAACAGCGCCCCGCCGCTCCCATCCGGCATGACGTTGCGCACGGGGAGGGCGAGTTCCGGTGTGGGGAAGAGTTGCTCGTCCTCGCCGGCGACGCGACGGTAGATCTCGTCTCCCGTGCTCCAGATCAGTTCCCCGTCGATCGTCGTCCTCGGAACCCCGGACAGGCCTGACGTGGACCCCGCCGTGGGGGCGGTGGGGAGCGAGGTCGGAGCCGTGGGGAGCTGGGTCGGGGCTGTCGTTCCGGGGACGGCGGGGTCGATGGTCGGGGGTTCGGGGGTGGGGGACAGGCTCGCCCAGAGCGCCACCGCCCCGACCGCGGCGATCGCCCCGAGGATCCCGGCCACGAGGAACACGCCCCGCCAGGTCAGCCCCTCGACCGCGACGAGCCCGCCGACGACCGCCGGTGCGACCAGATCGCCGAGCCCGCGGGCTGCGGCCAGCATCGACAGTGCCCGCACCCGACCCTCGGGTGGGTACAGCTCGACCACCAGCGGTTGGTAGCTCACGGCGACGACGGCGGCGGCGGCACCCGACGCCAGCAGCACCGCAGCCAGCTCGCCAGCATGCACCACGAAGCCGGCGAGCGCGAGGGACAGGGCGCCAACGAGCCCACCCGCCACGACCAGCAGCGCGCGCATCGGACGCCGCTGCACGACCCCGGCCAGCGGCAGTGACGCGGCCGCCGACGCCAGCGGCGACAGCGTCAGGAGCCCGGCGAGCCCGGCCGCCCCGATCCCCAACGACCGTCCGATCTCGGGTAGCAGCACGGTCAGGGCGTAGGTGCCGAACCCGGCGACGGCGCCGAGCCCGCCGAGCGCGGCCAGCGGGTACCAGCCGACCCCTGACCGGCGCACGACCTCCCGTAGCGGCGACAGCTGCGGATCGCCGGACAGTCCGGCTGCTTCGCGGGCGCGTGCCCGCAGCTCATCGGTCACGGCGCACCTCCACGGTGACCGTGTCGTCGGTCTCCCCGATCCGGCGCCCGTCGCGATCGAGCAGGATCACCGTCACGTCGTGCAGCTCCCGCTCGTCGGGGCGCTCGGGGCGGGGGACCGAGGTGACCGTGAACGAGCTGTCCTCGGTCACGTGGACGTGGAGTCCCTCGAGGTAGCCGAGGTCGGGGCACTCCGGGTCGCGTGTACAGCCCGGGTCGTCGCGGGCGAACCATTCCAGTCCCTCACCGGCAGGTGGCGGCGTGCGATCGACCAGGACGGCGAACCGGGTGCCGTCGGGCAGGTCGCGTACGGACCAGTTCACCTCGAAGGGCACAGCGACGGCAGCGCGGTCACCGGGTCGCGTGATCGACAGGACGTGGTCGTCTCGGAACGCGAGCCCGTCCCGGCAGGCGCCGGCGAGCACGACGAGCCCTATCGCCAAGCCGACCGCGCCCGCCCGCGCCATCACGACTCCCGTCAGCCCCCCGCCGTTCGGGCAGGCTAACGCCGCGTGAGCCCGTGAGGTGGTGTCACGTCAACCGTGCGGACCTCGCAGGCGGATCCGGGCGAAGCGCACGTCCGTCTGACTGATGCCCCCCCGCGGTTCCCGCGCTTCGACGAACGCCGCCGCGAAGCCCCCCGGTGCGGCGGCGAGCCCGTAGTACTCACCCAGCCAGTAGTGGGAGCCCTGGTCCCGGGTTTCGTTGCCCCGGCTGAACAGGGCGTGACGCAGATCGAACGGTCCCGAGACGTGCGTCTCTGACCAGGTCTCGCCGCCGTCGCGCGACGCCGCGAACCACCAGTCGGTCGTCAGTTCCTCGTCGTCAGGTTCGTCAGGTACATCGTCGTCGTTGCGCAGATCCGCCCACAGAACCCCGACCGTCCCGTCGTCTGCCACCGCAACCACGGGATCGAGGACCTGAGCCGGCACGTCGGCAACCGTGGATGGCTCGGTCCAGCTGATGCCCCCGTCGTCCGAACGCGCGGCGAACACCTCGCCCTTCGAGGTCGAGCTGTTGTGATGCCAGGCTGCGTACAGGCGACCGTCGCTCCCGACGGCTTGCTCGATGAAGAACTCGCCCGCATCGATGGTGCGGCCGCTGTCAGGGTCCGTTCCGCTGGGATCCGTAGACCGGTACTCGGCGACCAGGTAGCGGGCCCAGGTCTCGCCGCCGTCCTCCGAACGCACGGCGTAGATCGATGCGGGGTACGTGCCAGGGAAACGGGACGCGTTGAGGGCCGTCAGTTCGGAGGTCAACGCCACCAGAGACCCGTCCGCCAGCACCGACAACTGCGCCGCGCCGTTCGCGGAGAGCTCCTTCGCGCGATCGACGACCATCGGCCCTGTCCAGGTCTCACCTCCGTCGTCCGAACGCGCGAGGGCGAGGTGCGCGCACAGGCAAGCGGCGTCGAGTGGTTGGAGCCGGGTCCAGATGGCGTACACCCGGCCCGGTGTGGAATGATCGGCGACCACCGTGGGCCTGTCGTTCGCGCTGTCGGCCTCCTGCACCGTGAAGGGGCCTTCCCACGTCCGGCCGCCGTCGGTCGAACGGTACGCGAGGATCGCCATCTCGTGGGGACCCATCCCGAACTGGATCACGCCGGCGTACGCGGTGCCGTCCGGACCGAACGAGACGGTCGGGTCACTGGCCCCGTTGCCGGCGGGACCGCAGACCCCGAGATCAGGGAGGACCACCTCGCTCCACGTGGTCCCCCCGTTCGTGGTGTAGGCGACGACGTCCGAGAGCGCCGCTCCGCCCTCACCCTCGAGGATCTGACCGCCCCACTGGTCCTGACGCCAGATCGCCACCATGTTCTGCGGGTCGACGGGGTTGACCGCCAGCGAAGGCTCTTGGCGGTAGCCCCAAGCGGCCGACTCCGCGGTCTGGCAGCGGTGCTCCTCGGACTCGAAGACGCTCGGTCCGGCTGAGATGTCGACAACCTTGACGTTCGCGACGGCCCCTTCGTCGGATCCGGCCGGCCCGGCGCCCGTTCCCAAGATCAGCGCCAAGGCCGTGGTCAGCACCGTGATACGGGATGGCAAGACGTCGAACATGATGCGTCTCCTAGTCGTGGTCGTCCCCGCAGCTGGTCGCGGCCTGCTTGAACCCTCGCCAGAACCCCGTAGTGCCACCTCCGTATTCGCTACGGATTTCCCTCGTCGACGGCTGCCGACAAGGCACCACGAGCCCGTCAGCGCCAGGGCGACACAGGAATCTCCGTAGCCGTTACGGATGTCGCCGGACCCCTCTCCCGTGACCATCGGGGACAGCGACCGGAGGAGAATGGCCGTGATCCGCTCGACCGTCTGCGTATCCGCACTTCTACTGGTTGCCGCGCTGGCTCCGTCCGCGACGGCAGACGAGAGGGCGGTGGATCTGTCGGACGTGGCGTTGGCGTTCGTCGGTGCCCAGGATGGTGATGTCGCCGGTTTTGCCGTCGCGATTGGCGACCTCGACGGTGACGGGATCGCCGACCTGGCGGTGGGTGCGCCGTGCCATGCCGGTGGGGCCGACGGTGGCGGGGCGGTGCACGTCGTGTACGGGCCCCTCGAGGACGGCCGTTCGATCGGATCTGCCGACGCGACGCTGGTCGGCGGACAGCCGGGGGACTTCGTCGGCGAGGGCTTAGGCGCAGCGGACCTGGACGGGGACGGCGACGACGAACTGATAATCGGCGCGCCTGGGCCCTTCGTCGGCGCCGATCCGGTCGCGGACGGCTGCTTCCACACCCCGGTCCAGCCGGGCGTGAACCGGCCGGGCGAGGCGTACGTGATCGACGGTGGCGAACGTCTCGCGGGGAACCTGGATGCGCGCCGAGCATCCGTGGCCGTTGTGTCCGGTCTCGCTCCGGCGGACTTCCTCGGCCTGGGGATCAGCGTGGCCGGCGATGTGGACGGTGATGGTGACGACGATCTAGTGGTGGGAGCCAGCGGGCCGGGGTCCCCTCCCGTCGGCGGGGGATCGGCGTTCCTCTTCACGGACGCGATCGACGGTGAGGTCAGCGCTACGTCGGCGTCTGCGCAACTGTTCGGCGAGGCCCCTGCGGATCTCGCCGGTGTCACCCTCGGTGGCGCTGACCTCGACGGCGACGGCCACTCCGACTTGCTGGTGAGCGCTCCCGGCCACGCGCTCCCGCCGCCACGGCCCGGACGGGTGTACCTCTTCCACGAACCACCGACCGGCGCCCACAGTCTCGCTGCCGCCGACGTCGTCCTCGAGGGTGAGGTCGCAGACGACCTTGCCGGCAATGGCCTGGTCACCGGCGACCTGATCGGCGACGCCAGCCCCGATCTCGCGATCGGGGCGCCCGGGACGGACACGGTCTTCGTGCTGTCCGGCGGCGAACGACGCTCGGGGACCGTGGCGCTGGCGGACGCTCCTGTCCGCATCGACGGGCCTGCTGGAGGATCCACCGGGTACGCGTTGGCCGTCGTCGACCTCGACGGCGACGGCACCCGTGGGCTGGCCGTGGGCCGTCCCGCAAGGGGCACGGGTGACGAGGCAGGAAGCGTTGCGATCTTCGAGGCGCCCGAGGGGCAACTGACGTTCGCCGACGCCGACGGCACCTACACGGGGACGAACGGCGACAACGCCGGGTTCTCCCTGACCGCCGGTGACCTGACCGGCGACGGCATCCAGGATCTCGTCATCGGTGCCGCCAGCATCGACGCGGCCGGCCCCGGAGCCGCCTACGTCGTCCCAGGCCGATCACGGCCCGGCCGCAGCGGTGACCAACCAAGGCCTGACACGCCCAGACCGCCGAGACAAGCTGCCACCACCGAGAGAGCATCCAGCGTTCTGCCCGTGACCGGTGGGGGCGGCTCCCTCGGTGCTGCGTGGCTGCTCGGTGGGGCTCTCATCGCACTGTTCCGCCAGCGTGCAGGTAGAGCGGCAACCTGGTGTGGGAATCCGGAACTATCCGGCTCCTCGACTCCGCAGAGACGGGTGAAGGGATGACCGCCAACGGATGGTCGGTGCCGAAGACGAGCGCATCGAAGCGGACGGTCTCGGTGCCTGCAGGTCTCGTTGAGCTGCTGACCGAACACCTCGGACACCGCTCCGTGCGAAGGTCCGGGCTGGTGTACGCTACGGGGTCCGGCACGCCGATGCGTCGCTCGAACTTCCGCAAGGTCTGGAAGCGTGCGGTCGAGCGCGCCGGATGGACCGAAGGGCACCGCTTGGAAGGGCTCACGTTCCACGAGCTGAGACATACCGCCGCAGCCTTGGCGATCGCCCAGGGCGCCCATCCGCTGACCATCAAGGAGCGACTCGGGCACTCGTCGATCCGGACGACGATGGACACCTACGGACACCTCCTCTCGGCCCAGGACGAGGCCCTCGCGGACGCCCTCGACGGCCTGTTTCGTTGTTCTGATGCGGGACGGATGCGGGACGGGGACGGGACCGTGAAGCGTTTCCCCAGGTCAGAGGCGGGATAGCGCATGCTCGACACGCATGAGGTCGTAGGTTCGACTCCTACACGCCCCACCACTGCGATGTCGCGCGACATGGTCCAGATCTGTCGCGCGACATCGTCGCAGGTGGGGAGCCTGTTGGCAGCCGATGTCCCTTCGAGGTCACTGGGGGCATACTTCGGAGGTGGATACCAGACCGCCGGTGGTTGACAGCGACCGTGGGTGGCGTACGGCGTTGGGGTGGGCTTGGAGACTGGTGCTGCTCGTCGCCGTGCTGGCCGTGGCGACGGTGACCTTGTACTGGTTCGGTGTTGCCGGGCAGAGGTTCGGGTGGCTGACCGCGCCGCTGGTCCTGTCTGGGGCTGGCGGGGCGTTGGCATGGTTGCTGTTCCTGCGGCATCCGCGTCGGACGGCGGTGATCGCGACCGTCGCGGTGGTCGGCGTCGCGGTCGGGGTCGCGCTGCGCGTGGCCACGCCGGCGATGCCGAGCCGGCTCGCTGGAGCGGTCGGCTCCGTGGAGCTGCCGGCCGGGGCCACACTCGTGGAGACGCGGGAGTTCGGCAACGCCCTGTGCTTCGATTCGTGCCCCTCGCTCATCCACCGCTACGCGGTTCCCGGCCAAGCCCAAGAGGTTGAGCGGATGCTCGCGGCCGCGTTCCGCTCGGACGGCTGGTCGGTTGTTCCTGACCGGTACGTGGTCCGCAGCTTCACCGCGCTCAGTCCGGACGAGGCCGTTGAAGCCCAGGTCACGGTGGCCCCGGAGCCCATGGTCGAACCGGGCGAGGAACACGACGAGCAACTCCCGACCTTGGCGGCCGGCCACGTACTCGTCGAGGTGAACGTCCGAGCGAACCCGTGCCCGCCAGGCCGTCCAGGGTGCCCGTAGCGCAACTGGATGCGTTCGGTCCCAGGTCCCGAGGCGTCGCTGAGGTAGTGGGTACGTCGCCGCGGCGGACCTCGGGACCTAGTGGACGCGCTGCCGGTTGTCGCGCGGCTTCATGTCCCGCCTTCGTTCCCCGAAGGCGCCGCTCGCGGTTGCCCGCCAACCGAGCCAGGTACCGGCTACCGGATCCGCCGGTCCTGTTCCCAGTCCGGGTTGTGCGGGACGATCGGCGGGGACTGTCCGCCGGGGGCGCCGTGGGTGCCTGACCCCGGGATGAACCACAGCGAGCCGCGATCGCGTTGATCGTCGCCCCGGAACACCGACCGGACGTACCTCGCGAACCACACGAGGATGACGAGCCCAGCCGCTCCTAGGAAGACGAAGAGCGCGACGTCCACGGGTCCGTCCTCCATCGTCAGCAGGGCAACAGCGTACGTGTGTCCGTGCTCGTGTGGACCGCTGTCGGCGTTCTGGGACCGGCCGAGACGGCGACGGGCGTACGCTGGCGAGCACGGAACGGAGGGGATCACATGCCCGAGGACGTCCGACTCAGCGAGGAGGAGTGGCGCGAGCGGCTCACGCCTGAGCAGTACCAGGTGCTGCGCGAGGGGGGCACAGAGCGGGCCTTCACCGGCACCTACTGGGACGACAAGACCGACGGCACCTACCGCTGTGCCGGATGCGGTTCCGAGCTGTTCGAGTCCGACACGAA
>JAHWKY010000021.1 GCA_019347575.1 Actinomycetota bacterium
CAGGCTCGACGTCGCCGGTCGCCTCCGCCACGACGTCGACCATCCCCTCGATGAACCGCTCCTTGAGGGTCCCGAGCAGCTGCTCCTTGGAGTCGAAGTAGAGGTAGAACGTGCCCTTGGCGACGCCCGCCGCCCCGGTGATGTCCGAGACGGTCGTCGCGGCCACCCCCTGCCTGGTGAAGAGCCGTTCGGCCGCGTAAAGGAGCTGCGCGCCGCGGTGCCGTGACCGGTCCGCGCCCGTTCCCGAGGTTGAGGTTCGTGTCTTCATGACCGCCGGTCACCGTACCGGAGGGCCCACCCGCCTCGGCTGTTCGGACCGGGGCGGAGCCCGAAGCATGTCCCGATGGACGGGCGTGAGGGGTTGGCAGGCGCCGACCCGCCGACCAGTGTGCCCACGGACCGTGATACACGGATGACACGAGGGGAACGACGATGGAACTGGGTCTGCTGCTCCTGCGCGCCGTTGTCGGTGGGCTGTTCATCGTCCGCGGAACCCAACGTCGCTACGGCAGCTTCGACGGCATGGGTCGTGAACGCACCGTCGGCCACTTCCAGGCGCTCGGCTACCGGGATGCCGGCGTCGTCGCGACCATCGTGACGATGACCGAGCTCGTCTCCGGTTCGCTGCTGGTCCTGGGACTGCTCGTCCCCGTCGCCGCCACAGCCGGCGGCGATGACGAGCGTGGCGAGCGCGGCCGCCAGCGCTCGCGGTCCGGCCATCGAAGCTAGCCGCCGGCGCCGGCGGCGAGCAACCCGGCCACGGGCAGGAACCCTCCGCTGGACCGGCGGTCGGCCCACCACCCTGCGATGATCCGGACCGAGAGACCCACCACGCTCGCCAGCGCGACGAGTAGCCCCGCCGTGGCCTCCTCGAGACCCGCATCGACGGTCGCCACGACGACGAACGCGTTCAGCGCCCCGACGCCCGCCATGGCGAGCCCGCCTCCCACCGCCAGCGTGACGAGCGACGGTGTCGCGATCGAGGACATCGACGCCGTGTCAGCGCGCTGACGCTTAGGCTCGGGCCCGCCGAGGGCTCGGCGCGGGACCGCCAGCGCTGCGGCCAGGGGAACCACCAGGCCAGCGACGAAGGCCCAGCGCCAGCCGATGGTCAGCGCGACCACGGGCAGCGACAGGCCCGCGAGCAAGCCGGCGAACGGGATGGATGCCTGCTTCACACCGAACAGCAGCCCCTGTCGCCCCGCGGGCATCTCACGCGAGAGGACCAGGTTCGAGGTCGGGATGGCGAGCGAGATCGACACCCCGCCGAGGATCAGGAAAGGCACCAGCGACGCGAACGAGTGGGCCAGCGTCGCGATGCCGAGTAGCACGGACGCGCTGATACCGGCTGCGACATCCAGCGAGCGTCGCCAACCGAACTGCTCGGCCAGGCGACCACCGAACGGGCCGCAGACCGCGGCCACCGCGAAGTACAGCCCGAGTGCCGCGCCGAGCGCCGTGTCCCCGAAGCCCAGGTCACGTCGCAGCTGGAGAGCGAGCGCGCCGACGAGGAGCGCCGGCAGCGCCGCCGCGGCGTTGATGACGAGGGCGGCGCCGAACGTGCGGAGCCGAGCGCTCACCCGCCGTCCGCCGGTGGCCAGGAGATGTCCTCGTACGACCAGGTACCGCGGTCCACGGTGCCGCCCCGAGCGGCCGCGCCATCTGCCATCTGCGCGCGGAGTTCCGCTGTCGCGGCTTCATCGACCGCACCGTCCGCACCGATGACGACGCCGTAGCCTGCGCGCGCCCCGTCCCGAGTCACGTACCCGTCGAGGTAATCGTCGACGACCTCGTCGATGGGTCGCTCCCACGCTGGTCCGTAGCCTCCGCCACCGGCGGACTGGAGGACGAAGCGGTCACCGCGGGCGAGCGGCTGTGGGGGCGTCTTCGAGGGCAGCCGCTGCTCCTCGGGCGATCCCACGTTGATCGCGTACACACCGCACGCACCGGCGCTCCCACCGAACAGGCCGAACGCGGGGATGTGAGCTCGCTCGGTGAGCAACGTCAGGTTCACGTCGTCGACCACCTGCCACTCACGCGCGACCGACGTGCCGCCCCGTTGCCTCCCCGCCCCACCGGTGTCAGGAACCCGCTCCCAGCGGACGTAGCGCACCGGTGCGTTGAACTCGACCATCTCCACGGGTTGGACGCGAGCGTTGCCGGTGTGGACCTTGATCCCCGAGACGCCGTCACGGGTCGCTCGTGCGCCCATCCCGCCCGGCGAGTTGTCCATCAGGATCATGCGGTCGCGCCGGAGTGCCTCACGTCGCCATGCGAGCGGGTCGCGGCCCTCGATCATCATGACGGTCGCCGACGCGAACGTCCCCGCGATGACGTCGTCGGGCACGGCCTCGGCGAGGCACAGCATGAGGAGGTCGGCCATGCGCTGGATCGTCTCGGCCACGCCTGCCTGGTTGGGGGCGGGTGGCGAGGGGTTGACGACGGTTGCCTCGGGCGCCGTGACCGTCACCGGTGCCCACATACCGGCGTTCGGCGGGATGTCGGGGTCGAGGGCAGCCTTGAGGGCGTAGACGCTGACCCCGGCGGTCGACGGGAACCCCAGGTTGAGACCACCACGGACCTGGGGGGCGCTCCCTGACCAGTCGAACTCGACGTCGCTGCCCCGCACGCGCATCGTGACCTCGATGCGGACGGGACGATCCTCCCACCCGTCGCCCTCGAGCCAGTCGAAGGCGTTGTACTCGCCGTCGGGGACCTCCTCGATGCGAGCCCGCATGCGACGCTCGGTGTACTCGATCGCGCGGTCGCTCACCTCGAGCACGGTCCCGCTGCCGTAGCGTCGCGCGAGGCGCTGCAGACCCCGCTCGCCGGCTACGCACCCTGCGTAGCCGGCACGAAGATCCCACTCGCGCTCGGTCCGACCCCGGACGTTGGAGAAGATCAGCTCCCAGATGTCCGCTACCGGCTCGTACCCGCGGTACGCCAGCAGCGTGGGGATCCGCAGGCCCTCCGCGTACATGTCGGCGACACGGACGTTGAACGAGCCTGGAGCCGACCCGCCGATGTCCATCCAGTGCGTACGGGTGCAGACGTAGCCGAGCAGGGTCTCGTCGTCCGTGAACGCCGGCATGATCAGGCACACGTCGTTGATGTGGTTCGAGCCGCTGACGTAGGGATCGTTGCCGATGAGCACGTCACCCGGCCCGAGCGTCCCGGCCCGGTCGCGCAGCATGGCCTCGAACGAGAACGGCAGCGCCCCGAGCTGGGCGGGGATGTCGCGCCCCTGCGCGACGACGCGCCCGTCGGGGCCGCCGATCCCGACGGACATGTCTCCACCCGTGGACACGATGGGGCTGTACGCGGTCCGCTGCACCGCGGTCTTCATCTCCTGCGCCACGGCCCGCAGACCCGCGTGCACGACCTCGAACGTGACCGCATCGACTGGCTCTGTCACCTCAACCCTCCTCGATCACGATCGACCCGAGCTCGTCGACGGACCAGTGCTGTCCCGGCAGCACGAGGGTCGTGGAGTCGTACTCCTGGATGACCGCGGGACCAGCCAGCCGCTGACCCACCTTCCAGGGCTGACGCTGGAAGAACGGGCAGTCGACGTAGCCGCCGTCCTCGAACCACGCCTCCCCGCGGAACGCCGGTTCCGGTTCGAGGTCGCTGCTCTCGACGCCGAAGTCGGGCTTCTTGATCGCCCCGACGGCACGCAACCTGGCACCGACGACGAAGATGGGCTCGTCCTCGACCGCGAAGCCGTAGACCCCGCGGTGAAGTGCGTGGAAGCGCCGCGCCATCTCCTCGAGGTCCACGTCTGCGATCTCGCCTGCGAGTGGCACTTCGAGGTCGTGCATCTGGCCGATGTAACGCGCGGCGAAGTAGGGCTGGAGGCTGATCTGCTCCTCCGTCGCACCTTCGTCGTTCAGGATCGTGCGCGCCCGATCGCCGAGGGTCCGGAACAGGCCGGCGAGATCCTCCTGGGTCAGGACGTGGAGCGGACGTAGGACCGACTCACGGAGATCGTGGATGAGGTCGCCCGTCCCCACGCCCATCGCGGACAACGTCCCCGGGTGCGGCGGGATGATGGTGCGGGCGATCTCGAGCTCACGCGCCAGAGCCGAGGCGTGCATCGGCCCGGCTCCGCCGTACGCGAACAGGGCCAGGTCACCGGGGTTCATCGCCCGCTCGCTCGCGATGATGCGCATCGCGTCCGCCATGTGAGCGTTCACGAGCCGGTAGACGCCGCTGGCTGCGCCTACGACCTCGAGGTCGAGCAGCTTGCCTACGTGGGTCAGTAGCGCCTCCTCTGCGGCCGGAGCCTCGACGCTGAGGTCGCCACCCGCGAGGTCACGCAGGTAGCCGAGGACGACGTTCGCATCGCTGACGGTCGGGAGGGTGCCGCCGCGCCCGTAGCACGCCGGTCCCGGATCCGCACCAGCGCTCTGGGGACCGACGCGTAGCGCCCCGCCGTCGTCGACCCAGGCGATGGAACCACCGCCGGCACCGATGCTGCGGATGTCCAGCATCGGGACGCGCACGGCGTAGCCGTCGACCTCGGTCTCGATGTTGAGCTGTGGGCGACCGCCCACGACGAGTGCGACGTCGAAGCTGGTGCCACCCATGTCCACGGCGAGGAGGTCCTCGATGCCCATCCGCCCCGCGAGGTAGCTGCATGCGGCGACGCCCGCTGCGGGTCCCGACTCGAGCAGCGCGACAGGTTGTCGCGTCGCCTCATGGATCGAGGCGAGCCCACCGTTGGACTGCATGATCCGCGGTGCCGGGAGCTCACGCCGCTGCGTCTCGGCCTCGAAGCGACGCATGTAGCGGTCGATGAGCGGGCCGAGGTAAGCGTTCACGACGGTCGTGCTGGAACGCTCGTACTCCATGATCGAGGGGTCGATCTCGTGGGAGCAGCTCACGTAGACATCGGGTAGGGCCTCATGCAAGGCGTCCCGCAACCGGATCTCGTGGGCCGGGTTCTCGAACGACCAGAGCAGGCAGACCGCGACGGCCTCGATCTCGGCGTCGCGGAGGAGGCCGATCACCCGCTCGACCTCGACGTCGTCGAGTTCCTCGATGATCTCGCCGCCGCGGCCGATGCGCTCGGCGACGCCGATGCGGTACCTGCCTGGCACCAGCGGGGCGGGGAAGTCGAACTGAAGCTCGTAGGGGTCGAGGATCCCGCTGCGATCCATGCGCCGGAACTCGAGCACGTCCCGGAAGCCCGCGGTGGCGAGCAAGGCGGTGCGCGCGCCGCTCTTCGTCAGGAACGCGTTCGTACCTGCGGTGGTCCCGTGCCCCAGGAAGGTGACCTCGGGGTCGCCCTCATCGGCGAGCAGCCGCGAGAGCCCGTCGATCACGGCGACGCTGGGGTCACTCGGAGTGGACGGGACCTTCAGGACCGCCCAGCGGTCACCGTCCTCCCCGATCCCCACGACGTCGGTGAAGGTCCCACCGACGTCGATACCCACGCGCAGTCGACCCACCATCGACATCCACCTGTCGTCGGCCCCTCGTGAGGGGTCGGTCACTGCAGCCCGAGCAGCTGCAGCGCGTTGCCGCGGACGATCTTCTCCGTGGTCACGGGATCGAGGTGCTCCGTCTGCTTCTTCGCGACCTCGAGCGAGTCCGGCCAGTTCGAGTCTGAGTGGGGGTAGTCGGTCTCGAAGATGACGTTGTCCGCACCGATGGCGTCGAGGTTGTCGAGCCCGAACGCGTCGCTGAAGAACGTGCACCAGATGTGGTCGGGGAAGTAGGTGCTGGGAGGCTCGGGGATCTTGCCGCGCACCTCGTTCCAGCCGCGGTTGTGCTCCCACACCTCGTCGGCGCGCTGCAGGAAGTAGGGGATCCAGCCGATCTGGCACTCCGCGAGACCCAGCTTGATGTTCGGGAACTGGATGAACAACCCCGAGAAGAGCCAATCGACCATGCACATCGCGGAGTTGACCGCCGGCAGCGAGTTCTGGACCGCGTTCGGGGCGTCCGAGGACGTGACGGGCAACTGCGAGCTGGACCCGATGTGGACCATGATCGCCGTCTCGGTCTCCTCGCAGGCGGCGAAGAACGGGTCCCAGTGGTCGCCGTGGATGGACGGCAGGCCGAGCTTGGCCGGCATCTCGGAGAAGCACATCGCGTGCATCCCCTTCTCCGCCATGCGGTGCACCTCAGCGGCCGCAAGGTCCGCGTCCCACAGCGGGATGATCCCCAGCGGGATGAGGCGACCGTCGGAGCCTGCGCACCACTCCTCGACGATGAAGTCGTTGTAGGCCTCGACGCACAGGCGCGCAAGCTCCCTGTCCTGGCCCTGCAGGAAGCGCTGGCCACAGAAGCGGATGAAGAGGTTCGGGAAGCACAGGGACCGGTCGATGCCGGCCACATCCATGTCCTCGAGCCGTGCCTTGGGCTGGTAGCAGCCGGGGCGCATCTCGTCGAAGGTCATGACGTCCATCGTGACGTCGTCGAGCGAGTAGCCGACCGCCGCGCCGGGGATCGTGGCTGGCACGCGCACGTCCTCGTAGTACCACACGTCGGCCCACCGACCCTCGTCCGTCTGCTCGTAGTGGAAATCGCCCTCGCGGAGCGCGACCTCCCCCTTCTCGCGCACGACCCGCGGCGCCACGTCCTGGTACTTCGCGGGCAGCCGGCTGGTCCACAGATCCGCGGGCTCGACGACGTGATCATCGGCCGAGACGATGAGCGGGAAGTCTCCCATGCTGACCCCTGTCCGTAGCTCTACGAATGATTATCATAGATACACGCTCGTTGCTTCGGCGTCAACCCTCGCGCCTCAGGAGCGTCGAATCGAACCGGAGGTGCAGCATGGTCACCCAGCCGCGAGCCGCACGTCCGTGGGTCGTGACCGGAGCCGCGTCGGGCATGGGCCACGAGCTGGCACGAACCCTGACCGCGGAGGGCGTCCGGGTGCACGCGTGGGACCGGGACCCGGTCCCGGCCGCGGCTGGTGGCGGCGTCGCGGTCGACCTCGCCGATCCAGAGCAGATCGTGGCCGCCGCCGCACGCGTCGAAGGGCCGCTGGCCTGCCTCGCCCACTGCGCCGGCGTGCTCCTGCCGACCTCCATCGACGATCACACCGCCGCCACGCACCTGCGCACGAGCCTCGAGGTCCACTGCACCTCGCTGCTGCTCGCGACCCAGGCCCTGCGCGATCGGCTGCGCAACGGCGGCAGCATCGTTGCGGTGACCTCGGTCGCCACCACGGTCGGGTACCGGGGCTCACTCGCCTACGGGCCATCGAGGGCGGCTCTGGCACGCCTCGTACAGCAGCTAGCGGTGGATCTCGCCCCCGATGGCATCCGAGTGAACGCCGTCTCCCCAGGGGCGGTGCGTACACCCATGACCGCCCACCTCTGGAGCGACGCCGAGGCCGACGCTCGACGCCAGCACAGCGTGCCCATCCCCCGACGCGCCGATCCCGGCGAGGTCACCACGGTCATCCGCTTCCTCGCCTCCAACGCGGCGAGCTACATCACCGGCACCGAGGTCCGCGTCGACGGCGGCTTCGTCGCCGCCCTGTCGCGCCCCGGCGGTCACACCGTCACCTCCTGACGACGACGGCACGTCGTCGCGCTCAAGCCCACGGGACAGTCAGGGCGGTGAGCACGTCGATGGCGACGCGCTCCGCCTCCGCGCGGAGGTCATCGTCGCCGAGCGGAGCAAGTGGGTGACGGACCACGACGACGGGGAAACCCTCCGCCCCGCGAGCCGCGGCGGTGGCGTCGGCGAGTCCGTGGAACGGCTCGGTGACCACGACGACGGCGGGCACCCCGTGTCGCTCGAGCTCGACGGCGTCGCGCACACTGCACGACGTGCACGCGCCTCAGTCACCGACGCCGCTGATGACGAGACGCGATCGCGCCGCGACGGAGCCGGTAGTGGTGGCATCCAGCGGACGGGCCGACGTCGGCTTGGTCACCAGCTCGATCTCGCCGATAGCCCGCAGGTGCTCAGATAGGGCCTCCCCCAGGTACCGGAGGAACCGCGCCGCTCCGGGCTTGCTGTTGTCGATAAGCGCGAGCGCGGACCCGGACGCGACCTCGTCGCGGGGGGCGGGCTGGACGAGCTCGGGTGTCGGCTCGGCCACGACCGGGATGACGATCTCGGCCACCGAGCCGCCCTGCTGCGCGGGGAGGTGATCGGGGGCGTGAGGCGTATCGACCCGGCGCGTCACGACGGCCGAGCCCGAGTGCCGCTTGGGCGCCCAGGCGGGGAGGAAGGCCGACCAGCCGGGGCCGGCTCCGCCGGCCGTCACTAGGAGCAGGTCTGCTCGGCTCTCGACGACAGGCAGCAGGCCGTCATCGCCGCGCAGGTCGAGCTGATCGTCCTCGAGCACGACCCCCGCCCTGCGCAGCGCCTCCGGCGACACCCGGCTCGCCATCGCGAGCGCATCGCCCACGCGCGAACGGTCCCAGCCCGCCCGGGCGAACGCCGCCGCGTGCTCCGGGCCGAGGACGACCACGCCCTGCCCGGCCTTGCCGACGGCGAACCTGGCGGGGTCGGCCATCGCGGTCGCGATGGTCGCGACGAGCGCGTCAGGGTCCGCGCTCAGGTGGTTCCCGATCTGCCGCGGGCCCTCGGTCCCGAGCAACGTCACCGTCGTTTCCGACGGGGCGTGGCCGAGGGCTTCACGCAGCGTCGACCATCCCGAGGGAGGCGGGGACTCGACGACGACCAGCGTGTACTGGCCCGGGTGCCCGATCGACGTCCCATCCCGCTCGCCGGGTCGCGCACCGAGGACGTTGCGAGCGATCAGGCGGAGGGCACGACCGATGGTCGCGTTGGCGCGGTTGCCCGGCCCCAGCGCGGCTGGGCCCGCGTTCATCCCCACCGCTGCCGAGATCGGTCCGCTCACAACGAGGCACAGCGCCGCCCCGCCCGTACTGCTGACGACCGTCTCGACGTTGAACCCGGGGTCGAGCATGGCGTCGACGGCGGCCGCCACGACGGTCAGGTGCTCGGTCCTGCATCCCGCCATGACCGCGTTGGAGACCAAGCGATCGGCGGTCAGCGTGCGGTCACCGACCGTGCCCAGGACGGTCGCAGGTTCGAGTCCGAGTGCCTCGAGACCGACGTCCACGCGCTGGCGCGTGGGCGGGATGACGGGGAGGCCGTCGGTCCAGCCCCGCTGGAACAACTCCTCCTGGGCCGCGCCGGCGCCGACACTGATCGTGTCCACGGTCAGGTCGCGTCGAGGCGGGAGAGGTGCTCGGTCAGCACCGGGCGGGTGACGCTCCGCGTGGCCCCCCAGGAGTGCACGCACGAGGAGTGCTTGCCAGGCCCCCCGGCCACGACGATCACCAGGTCCTCGGGCTCGCGCACGACGGGCAGCAGCGCGTCCTCGTCGACCGCGTAGAACCACTCCGGCCACCACTGCATCCCCCACATCCCCCCGCGCTTCAGCTCACGCAGGGAGTTGCGGGCATGCTGGAACAGGAAGCCCTGCACGTCGTTGCGGGTCCACCCCCCGTCGGCGATCGTCGCGGCGTGCTCGGGACACAGCAGCACCAGGATCTCGCCGCCGTAGTAGACGTTGTTCGATCCGATGGCGCCGATGGTCCCCGCCGCGGTGTGGAGGATCCCCGCGGGCTCGGTGCTGACGTGGTCCTGGATGTTGTGCGGCGATTCACCACCGAAGACGGTCACGGTGCTGACGTCGGCCGCGAAGCCGCGTTGCACGTGCAGGGGCTCCCACGGGTTGTCCTCCTCGGCCTCGGCCCCGCAGTAGGTGAACTTCGCCGGGCTACCCTGCGTTGAGCGGTCGGGGTTGGGCGAGCGCGCCCCGCCGATGTTCTGCAGGCACAGGCGCACGGCGCGACCGGTCGTGGCGTTGGCCTCGTTGCCGGTACCGAACATCCCCGCCCCGCTGTTGAACCCGGATCCGCGCACGGGCCCGTTGACGAACACGAGCGTGGACACGGTGTGCGTGGTGGTCTGTACCGCTTCGAGGTTGAACGCCGGGTCGGCCACGGCGGCGATCGCCGCTACGGCAACGGGGAACCGGTCGGGGCTGCCACCCGCCATGACTGCGTTGGCCGCGATGTCGGCGAGGGTGGCGCGGCGGTTGCTGGGAGCGAGCGTCGCCACGACGTGGTCCGGTGGTGCGTCGACGGTGGCGAGCATCGCCTCGACCCTTTCCACGGTCGGGGCGAGCATCGGCAAGCCGTCGGACCAGCCCCGCTCGCGGGCGTACGCCTGGAAGGCCGCGTCGTCGGTGACCGCGGTCTCGACGACCTCGAACGGCGCTGATCCCTCCGGTGGGATGTCGCTCACGTCACCTCCCCAGATCGCGGACCGCCGGTGGCTGCGACGAGGTCAACGCAGCGACGACGCGGTCCACCGCGCCCTCGGCCACCGCGACGACCTCGTCGTGCCGCAGCGAGCCGAACGGGTGCGGGATCACGACCAGGCGTGCGGAGGTCGCCCCGAGGCGTGCGAGCTCGAACTCCGCCTGCAGCTCGAACGCCTCGCTGACCAGGAGCACCGCCGGAAGGCCGAGCCGCTCGAAGGTGACGATGTCGCGACAACTGTGCGACGTGCACGCTCCTCAGTCGCCGGTCCCGGTGATGATGCCGCGCGACTTGGCCGCCAACTCGCCCGTGATGGGGCCGCCGTCGATGACGGAGTTGGGCTTGCGCCCGTGCACGGCGGACGCCCCGCGCTCGCCGAGCAGGTCGGCGAGCGTGCGCAGGAGCAGACGGGCGTTGTGCTTCGTGTTGTCCAGGAACCCCAAGGTCGCGCCCTCGATGTCGGGCACGGCGCCGCCCAGGGTCCAGTCCTCGCCGGTGACATCGCGGCCCTCGGGGGAGACGAGACGCAGGCTCTCAGCGGCCATCGACGACACCCTCCTCGGTCAGTCGCTCGCGTAGCTCGATCTTCCTGATCTTGCCACTCGCTGTACGTGGGAACTCGTCCACGACGTGGAAGGCCGTCGGGACCTTCAGCTTGGCCAGGTTCGCCACGCAACGCTCGCGCAGCAGGTCGACGTCTAGCTCGCGACCGGCCGTGGGGGCCACGAACGCGACGGGGACCTCGCCCCACTCATCGTCGGGACGCGCCACGACCGCCACCTCGGCCACACCCTCGATCTCGCGTATGACGGCCTCGATCTCGCTGGGGTAGACGTTCACGCCGCCGCTGATCAGCATGTCCTTGGCGCGGTCGACGATCCACACGTACCCGGCCTCGTCCATCCGGCCGAGATCGCCAGTGCGTAGCCACCCGTCGATGAGCACCTCAGCGGTGGCCTCGGGGTTGCGCCAGTAGCCGGCCATGAGCTTGTCGCTGCGGACGCACAGCTCCCCCACCTCGCCGGGCGCGAGATCGCTGCCGTGCTCGTCGCGGATCGCGATCGTGACGCCGGGGACCGGTCGGCCGGCGGACCGCAGCAGCTCGTCGCTGGCGTCGGGGCGGTGCTCCTCCGGCAACAGCCCGGTCAGGTTCGTCGTCGCCTCGCTCAGCCCGTAGCCCTGGTACATGCCGCCCGGCAGCTCCTCGATGGCGCGCCGGATGAGCGTCAGGCCGGTGGGTGCGGCCCCGTACACGAGCAGCCGCAGGCTGGAGAGATCGGGACGGTCCCGGTCAGGGACGTCGAGCATCCGGCGAAGCTGGGTCGGCACGGCGATGGTCGTGGTCACGCCGTAGCGCTCGATGGCAGCGAGCGCCTCCCCCGCGTCGAACCGAGGCAGGACGACGTGGGTCTGCCCGTCGACGATCATCGACACCACCCGGGTCCCCGTGGCCGCGTGGTACAGCGGCGTCATGGTCATGAACACGTCGGTGGGGACGAACCGCTGCACCATCGCCATCGTGACGGCGTTGAAGGTCAGAGCCGCCTGGCTCAGGCAGACACCCTTCGGCCGTCCGGTGGTGCCGCTCGTGTAGATGATCAGGGCGATGTCGGAAGCGCTCGCCCGTGAAGCCAGCGACGGCTCCTCGGCCCGCGCGAGCATCTGCTGGTAGTCGGTGCTGTCCGTCGCGATGAGCGGGATCGAGTCGTCGAGCACGCTCGCCAGGATCTCGACGTAGTTGGGGTCAGCGAGCGCGAACGACGGGGCGGCATCCTCGACGATGTGCACGATCTCGGGCGCGGCCAGGCGCGTGTTGACGGGCACCGCTGCCGCGCCGGCGTAAGCACACGCGAGGTAGGCGTCGAACGGGGTGAGGCTGTTGCCGGCCATCACCACGACGCGGTCGCCCGCGGTCACGCCGCGGTCGATCAGCGCGGTCGCCAGACCACCCACCCGGGCGCGGAGCTGGCGGTAGGTGACGGCCGGACCATCGACGATGACGACCGCCGGCTCGTCCGCGTACAGCCGGGCGTCGCGGTCGAGCAGGTCCCCGATGCGCATCGGCGCTACTGATCGAGACGCAGGGTGATGTCGTCGGGGACCTCGACCTCGAACGCCAGCATCAACGACGCGTAGGCCTTGCCGTGGGTGTCGAGCGCCAGCGAGCGCGACACCCCCCCGCCGAGGGCCTCGGTCAGGACGAAGTTGAGCGCCGAGATCCCGGAGAACTCGTAGCGCGTGACGTCGCCGCGCACCAGCGGACCGAAGTGCTCGCGCACCCGGTCGACGGTGAGCTGCTCCTTGAGCAGGTCGAGGTGCTGGGGTTCGTAGGGCACCACGCCGACGTTGGACGTGTTGCCCTTGTCGCCCGAGCGGACGAACGCGATCTCGCGCAGCTGCACGGTGCGCATGGATCAGCCCTCCAGGATGTCGACGGTGACGGAAACGTCCTCGCGCGGGACCAGCGCCGAGTACATCGCCAGGACCGGCTTGACGGTCTTGCGGACCCCTCCGCCCGCGGCCGACCCGAAGTAGACGAACTCGACCTCCTGCGCCACGGCCGCCGCCGCTTCCTCGGTGTTGCAGCGAGCCGCCAACCGCAGTCGGACCTCCCACGGCTCGGGTGCGTCCGCGGGGGTCGCGTCCCCGTGCACCGAGTTGAGCCCGATGTAGTCGATCCGCAGCTCCTCGGTGACGACGCCGTCGTGGGCGAGGCGCTTGGTGACGGTGTCCGCGGCGAGCTGGGCTCGGCTGAGCGCTCCTGGCCCGGCGAAGCTGACCTCACCCTCGCCGGTGAAGCCCTCGCGGACGCCCACGAGCACCTTGAGCGTGTCGGGGCGGGCGCGGCCACGAGCGCCCTGGACGAAGACGTGGTCGTGCGACTTCTGCTCCAGGGTGACCTCGCGCATGTCGACGGTGAGGTCTGGCGTCAGGTAGGTGGACGGATCGTGGATCTCGTAGACCAGCTGCGCCTTGCAGTTCTCGACGTCCACCGCTCCTCCCGTCCCGGGCAGCTTCCAGATGGTGGAGGTGCCATCGGGGTAGACGTCGGCGATGGGCAGCCCGAGGTTCCACAGGTCGGGGACCATCCGGTAGGGCGGGTCGGCGAAGTTGCCGCCGCTTCCGTGGGTCCCGCACTCGAGGAGGTGGCCAGCGACCTGGCCGCCGGCGAGCAGATCCCAGTCGTCGAGCGGCCACTCGAACTCGAACGCGGCCGGTGCCAGGAACAGCGACGGGTCCGCGATGCGCCCCCCGACGATCACGTTCGCGCCTCGACGCAACGACTCGATGATCGGGTCGATGCCGATGTACGCGTTGGCGCTGACGAGGCCGTAGTCCATCTCCGAGGGACGCTTGCCGTTGGAGAGCCGAAGGTCGCGCTCGAGCACGTACTCGAGGACGTCGTCGCCGGTGATGGCGGCCACCTTCGTGTCCGGGTGGCCGAGTTCGGCCAGGAGCTCCTTGGTGCGCCGGGCACCGGCCGCGGGGTTGGCGGCCCCCATGTTGGCGATGAAGGTGATGCCGCGCTCGACCGCGGGTGCCGTCAGCTCGCGCACGAGGCGGTCGAGGCGGATGTCGTAGCCCTTGTCGGGATCTTCCAGCCGTCGCAGCTGTGCATGCACCAGCGTGCGCTCGGCCAGGCAGTCGAGGGCGAGGTAGTCGAGCTCACCCTGCTCGACCAGATCGACTGCCGGCTCGATGCGATCCTCCGCGTAGGCGGATCCACAGCCGATCCGCACCCGTCCCTCGCTCATGACCGCCTCCTTCGGGGCCCGTCCGGCGTGCCCGACCCAACTCCGCTATCTAGGC
Organism: Actinomycetota bacterium; assembly: GCA_019347575.1. Lineage (NCBI taxonomy): Bacteria > Bacillati > Actinomycetota > Actinomycetota bacterium. The sequence goes on from JAHWKY010000021.1 coordinate 14,082, forward strand.
GATTCATAGTAATTGATTCTGCGACGGCGTCAACCCCGCACCTCAGGCGCCGCCGAGCCAACCGGTCGCCGTGAGGCCGCCGTCCACCGGGAACACCCCGCCGGTGATCCACGAGGCATCGTCGCTGAGCAGGAACAGTGCCACCTGGGCCACATCGACGGGTCGGCCCAGGCGGCCGAGGGCCAGCCGCGAGGCGGCGAGCTCGAGGCGCGCCGTGATCTCGTCCTCGCTCGCCGTGCCCCGTGCGTACAAGCGCTCCACCAGCGGGGTCCGCACGGTCGCGGGGCAGATGGCGTTCACGCGCACGCCGTGACGTCCCAGATCGACCGCCATCTGCCGGGTCAACGCGACGACGCCGCCCTTGGCGGCGGAGTAGGCCGCGGTGTCGGGAGTGCCCACGATGCCGGAGACGCTCGCGGTGAACAGGATCGCTCCGGCCCCCCGGTCGAGCATCGTCGGAAGAACAGCACGCGCCGTCAGCCATGCCCCGGTGAGGTTGACCGCCAGGACGCGGTTCCAGCGCTCGAACTCGACGTCGGCGGCCGACCCCGGCCCGGGGATACCGGCGTTGGCATGTACCGCGTCGAGCCGACCGTAGGCCTGCAGCGTCAGGCCGACCATGCGCTGGGTGGCAGCCTCGGAGCTGACGTCCACCTCGACCGCGATCGCGTCGCCGCCACCCTCGGTGGCCACTGCCTCCGCCGTGCTCTCCGCGGCCGCGACGTCGATGTCGGCACACGCGACGCGCGCGCCCTCCCGACCGAACAGGACCGCGACCGCACGGCCGATGCCCGAGCCCGCTCCGGTGACGAGCGCGACCTTGTCGGTCAGACGGTTCACGGCTCCTCCTCGTCGTCGGGACCGTGGGTCCGGAGTTCCTCGATCACGACCGCCACCATCTGCTCCAGGGTCCTCGGCGTGAGGTCGAAGTCGGAGTCCGCCGCGGTGGCGTCCACCTCGGGCAGCGAGGGCCGCGTCCCGCCGGTGAACCGGATGTCCGCGTCGGGGACGACCGCGCGTGCGGCATCGGCGAGATCGGCCAGCGACGTGTAACGGCCCCCAGCGTGGTAGAAGGGTCGCCCCGTCGGACGCAGCACCGCACCTACGAGCATCGCGGCGACCTCACGCACGTGGCGCAGCGGCAGCGACCACCTCGGCTCCGCCGGCACGATCGCCGGCTCGCCACGCGCGACGCACGTCAACAGGTGCAGGTGCGGCGCGGCGTCGGGGGCCAGGCCCCTCCGTCCCACCCCGAGCGTCCCGGCGATGGCGACGACCGTCGCGTCGAGCCCGCGGTTGCGGCGGGCGAGGTCGATGTGGAACTCCGCGGCGAGCTTGTGCGCCCCGTAGAGGTTGCGCGGCGCAGGGTGGTCGCCACCCGTGTGCGGCAACCCCCACCCCGCCTGGCGCGTGATGGACGACGCGAACACCAGGCGCGCCACGTCCTCGACGTGACACGCCTCGAGGACGTTGCTGGTCCCCATCACGTTGACCGCGGCGGCGCGGTGCGGGTCGGCGTCGGTGCGGACCCCGATCAGCGCAGCCAGGTGGATGACCCGCCGGATGCGGTTGGAGGCCACGGCGTACCGGATCGCGGCGAGGTCACGGACATCACCCTCGACGTGCACGGCACCGGCGTCGGCCGGTGCGACCGGGTCGAACACGACCGCGGTGTGGCCCCGGTGCCGCAGCTCGGAGACGACCGCCCGGCCGATGAGCCCGGAACCGCCCGTGACCAGGACCGCCTCGCCGCCGCCGGAGCTCACCTCGGCTCGAGCCCGAACGCGCGCAGGACGTGGGGGACCATCCCGCCCCACCACCCGACGGTGAAGGCGAGGTCGAGCGCGCCCTCGCGCCCCCACGCCGTCGCCGCTGCCGCCCACTCCTCGTCGCCCCACCGCTCGCCGGCGTGGAGCCGCCGGCACAGCCTCAAGGCCAGCCGCTGCTCGTCGTCGAAGGGCGCGTCGGCATCGTCGACCGTCCCGGCGCGCAGAGCCATCAGCTGCTCCTGCGACAGACCGGCCGCGCGAGCGGCCTCGTGGTGGGTCGCCCACTCGTAGGCGGAGCCCTCCTCCACGCCGAGCCACAGGATCACGAGTTCGCGGACCGCCGCGGGCAGGTGACCGCGGTGGATGAGAGCGTTCGCCAGCAGCACGAAGGGTCGGAACGCGTCGGGAGCGTTGGCCACCAGCCGCAGGACCGTCAGGTCCTGGTCACTGGACTCCAGTTTGCCGAGGACGCGGCTGACCTCGCCGTCCGTGTCCGCCGACGAGCGCAACGGCAGGTCGCCCGACCAGGTCCAGTCTCCGTCGATCGACACGACCGCCTCCTCGCTCACGGCCCATACGCGCCCGTACTTGACGCCTCGGCTATTCTAGGCTAACCATTAGCATAGTCTCTCTGCGGGAGGGTGCCGGATGGCATCGATCACGGTTCGCAACCCCGTGGCGCTCACGGCCACGCCCAACGATCCCCCAGCCAAGCGGCCGCCGTCGCTGGACGGCCTGACGCTCGGTCTGTGGTGGAACGAGAAGCCGGGCGGCGAGGTCGCGCTCGAGCACGCCGGGGCGCGGTTCGCCGAGCGGTTCGACGTGGCGCTGCACGAGCGCTACCAGAACTTCCCGGCGCCGACCGAGAACATCGACGAGGCGGCCCTGAAGGCCGACGTGGTGATCGGCGCCACCGGCGATTGAGGGTCCTGCACCTCTTGGCTGATCCACGACCTGATCGAGATCGAACGTCGTGGAACGCCAGCTGCGGCGGTCGTCGCAGCCGAGTTCGAAGAAGACGCCAAGGCCAGCGCCATCGCCTTCGGCATGCGGGACCTCCCCATCATCGTGGTGCCACGGTGCCTGACCAACCTCGGCCACGACACCGTCCGTACCTACGTGGACGACGCTCTGGACGAGTTGATCTCTGCCCTGTCCCGTGACAGCGAAGCACGCGCCGCCGGCGTGCTGATCGAGCCCGACCCCGAGGAGGCGAACCTGACCTACAGCGGAGGTGACCTGCTGGAGGCAGCGCAGGCGTTCCAGGACGACTACCTCGACCGTGGATGGGGGGACGGGTTCCCGCTGATCCCGCCGACGGACGAGAAGGTCGAGGCGATGTTCGCGGCGACGCCGCTCGCGCGTGACCACGTCGTGGCCGCACTGCAACCTGGCCTGGGCGCGGCGACCGTGGAGAAGCTCGCGGTCAACGCGGTGATGGCCGGGTGCAGGCCCGAGCACCTGCCCGTGCTCATCGCCGCGGTCGAGGCGATGAGCGATCCGGTGTTCAACCTGCGCGACGTCGCGATGTCGACCGGCCCTCACGCCCCGCTGATCGTCATCAACGGACCGATCGCCCGCGAGCTCGGCGTCAACTCCGGGCGGGGAGCACTCGGTCCCGGCCGCCAGTCGCGCGTGAACACGGTCATCGGTCGCGCGCTTCGCCTGATCCTGATGAACGTCGGCAAGTGCTACCTCGAGATCCTCGACCTCGACACGATCGGGTCACCGAAGAAGTACGGCATGTGCCTGGCCGAGAACGAGGCCGCCAGCCCGTGGGTTCCGCTGCACGTGGAGCGTGGGTTCGACGGGGACGACAACATCGTCACGGTCTTCAGCGTCGAGTCCGAGATCGAGGTCTACGACTTCTACAACTACCACGCCGAACCGCTGCTGCGCACCTTCGCGGGAACGGCCACCAGCTCGGGCGCCTGCTCGGTGCAGCTGTCGTTCCACAACCGCCCCGAGATGCACAACTTGATCCTGCTCGCCCCCGAGCACGCCGAGGTGTTCGCGAACGACGGCTGGGACAAGGAGCGCATCCGCCAGGAGCTGTTCACCACGGCCCGGCGGGAGTGGAGCTGGATCGGGGCGGCGCAGGATCCCCAGAGCGTGCGCAAGGAGTGGAAGTGGGTCGTCGACCAGCCGGACCAGCTCGTGCCCGTCACACGTGACCCACGCTTCTTCCACGTCTGCGTCGTGGGTGGTGCCGCGGGCAAGAGCCAGTACCTCACCGGCTTGGGTGCGCCGGCGAGCCGACCGATCCTCACCCCTTGATGCTCGACCCGACCATGACCCATCCAGGAGACGACCGATGACCGAGGCTCAGGTCCGCACCGCCGTCGACGCCATCGCGATGTCCGTGCGTGCGGACGGTGGCGACCTGCAGCTGCTCGGCTACGACGACGAGCGCAAGGTCGCCCGCGTTGGCTACGACCTCGACAGCTCGTGCGACGTGTGCGTGCTCACGCCCGACCAACTCGGCCAGCTCTTGGGCACGGCGCTCGAGCGGCAAGCGCCCGAGGTCACCCTTGAACTCAGCCAGCTCGAGACGTGACTCCGACCCCGCCACCGCGTGACCAGGTGGCCCTCGTCACGGGTGGCTCGCGGGGCATCGGTCGCGGCGCGGCGGAACGCTTGGCCGAGAACCACGCGACGGTCGTGATCTCGTACCGGCAGGACGAGGCGGCCGCCCGCGATGTCGTCCGATTGGTGCAGTGGCACGGCGCTGCCGGGGACGCCATCACGGTCGACCTCGCCGAGCCCGCGGCAGGCGTGGCGTTGGTCGAAGCGGTGCTCGAGCGGCACGGTCGCATCGACTCGGTCGTCAACAACGCGGGCATCGCCGAGCGTCACTCCCTGACGGAGCTCTCCGAGGACGTCTGGCACCGGACGCTCGCGATCAACCTCTCGGCGCCCTTCGCCATCCTGCGCCGGGCGGCGCTCGCCATGATCGAGGGCGACGGCGGCTCCATAGTCAACGTCGGATCCCCGGCGTCGCTCAACGGTGGTGTCACCGGGGCGCACTACGCCGCATCCAAGGCCGGCCTGATCGGCATGACCGTCTCCAGCGCCAAGGAGTTGGCACCTCACGGTGTGCGGGTGAACCTCATCGAGCCCGCGTTCGTCGACACCGACCTCGTCCGCGGTTTCGTCGCCGACGATCCTGGCCTGACGCTCGTACCACCGCTCGGCCGCCGTGGCGATCCCGCAGAGGTCGGCGCACTCATCGCCTTCCTCTGCTCCCCCGCCGCGAGCTACGTCACGGGCGCCAGGATCGCCGTGACGGGCGGGGCGTGACGTCGCCGCAAGAGTCCCCGCGCGCGCAACCGACGCCATGACAGAAACACGCATCCACGCGCGTTGTCGTCATCGCCAACGCGACCAACGTCCCTCGGCCTGACGGAAACGCGCATCGACGCGCGTTCTCGTCATCGGCGCACTTCCGCGGAAGCGTTTCGCACCATCTTCATCCGGCTGGCTCGGCGCAGGAACCACGGTTGCCGCGCGGGGCGAGTGCCGGCCCACGCCCCGCCCGCGACGACCGTCAAGCGGGTGACTGGTCACCCGCGTTGGCTGAAGGGGCGGCCGAGGAACTCCGACGCGATCCGCAGACGCTGGATGGTCGGCGTGCCGCCGCCGATGGCCCAACCGTGCGCGTCGCGATGCATCCGCTCGACCTCGTACTCGGGGTGGTAGCCGTACCCGCCGTGCAGCTGCATCGCGCTGTCCGAGACGCGCTTGGCCATCTCGTTGGCGAAGCACTTGGCGATGGAGGCCTCGAGTCGATCGGGAGCGCCCCGCCCGGCGCGTCCAGCGGCACGCCAGATGAGGAGCCGCGTCGCCTCGACCTGCAGGACCATGTCGGCGAGCTCGGTCTGGACGGTCTGGAACTCGATGAGCTCCTTGCCGAACTGCATCCGCTGCTGGACGTACGCGGCGGTGCGGTCGAGGCAGGCTTGACCGATGGCGAGGCTCATGGTGGCGTTGCCGAGCCGTTCGACCGAGAACGCCGTGAACAGGTCGCGGAAGCCGCCGGGTCCGACGACGAGGTTGTCGAGGGGGACGCGCGCCCCGTCGAAGTGCATGTCGGCGGAGGGGATCCCGTGGAAGCCGTGCAGGACCTCCTGGGGGCCGAACGTCAGCCCGGGGGTGTCGCGGTCGACGACGAGCGCCCCGATCCCTCGTGACCCCGGCTCATCCGTCAGGCGTACGTACACCAGGTACTGCTCGGCGTGCCCAGCACCTGAACACCAGCGCTTCGTCCCGTCGACGATCCAGCTGTCGCCGTCGCGTCGCGCCTGGGTCTGCAGGTCGGTGGCCGCGGACCCGGCGTCGGGTTCGGAGATGGACACCGCCATCGTCACCTCGCCGGCAGCGATGGGCGGCAGCAGGCGCGCCTTCTGCTCGTCGGTGCCGAACAGGTCGATGACGCGCGCCGGTCCGGTGTTGGACTCGAAGACCGTGAACGCCGCGATCTGGTTGCGCTTGGCCAGCTCCTCGATCACGAGCAGCGCGTCGAGAAGGCCCTGCCCGCTACCGCCGTGCTCCTCGGGCAGGCAGATGCCGAGGAACCCCAGTTCCGCGAGCCGGCCTCGCTCAGCGTCCGGCAGCGGAGTCGCAGCAGCGTCCCACTCGATCGCGAGGGGGGCATAGACGTCGACAGCGACCTTGGCTGCGGTGGCGCGGAACGCCTCCTGGGTCTCGGTGAGGGCGAACTGGATCACGTCATCCTCCGGTCGCTGGCTCGAACCAGAACGGCACGCCACCGTTTCCCTCTTCGGCGAGTCGGAGCGTGACCGGCAGCGGGACGACGTCCTCCTCCGATAGCCCCCGTACGTGCCCGAACACCTGCACCCCGCCGAGCTCGACCAGTCCCACGTCGTACGGAGGCGGCAGCCCCTCGACCGGCACCCACACGCGTGCCCACGTCTTGAGCGTTCCCGCCGGTGGGAGGTCGTACGCGTCGATCTCGTCGCTCCCGCACCGGGGACACACGGCACGACGCGGCCAGGTCGCCATGCCACAGCCAGCGCACCGACCACCCACTAACACGCCGGCCTCGGGGTCGATCCGGGGCCGCGCCCCGAAGTCGTCCGCGTGGAGTGCCCGTTCGAGGCTCACGCGTCGAGCCGCTCGAACACGTGCACGTTGCAGGCGGCGGAGTCGCCCTCGACCCAGCCCCCGCTGTTCTGGGCGAGCCCCACCCGCGCGTCGGCAACCTGGCGAGGGCCTGCCTCGCCTCGCAGCTGCCACACGATCTCGGCGACCTGTGCGAGTCCGGTCGCCCCGACGGGGTGACCGCGGGATGACAGCCCGCCACTGGGGTTGACGACGTGGCGTCCGCCGAGCTTGGTCACGCCCGTCCGCAGGAGCTTGGCCGCCTCGCCGTAGCCGCACAGGCCGAGGTGCTCGTAGTAGAACAGCTCGCCGGGAGCCATCGCGTCGTGGACCTCGAGCACGTCGAGGTCGTCGGGACCGAACCCGCTCTCCTCGTACGCGGCGGTGGCGCACTCGACCGCGGAGACGACCACATCACCGTCCGGCGAGGCGGTCCGGCCGGAACGGAGCTGACTTGCCCGGACCGCGACCCGTGGCCGCCCGTCGGGATCGGCGGCACCGGAGCGTTGGACGACCACGACGGCGGCGCCATCACAGACCGAGCTGCACATCAGCAGCGTCAGCGGTTCCGCGATGGGACGGCTCGCCAGTACCTCCTCGGGCGTGACCGTGGCCTGGTGCTGCGCGTAGGGGTTCAGCGCGCCCATCGCGTGGGACTTCACCGCGATGTCGGCGAGGTCGTCGATGGTGATGCTGCCATCGTCGAGACGGGCGCGGAGGCGCATCGCGTAGATGGCGGTGAACTGCAGCCCGAGTCCGGCGACGACGTCGAGGTCGGCGGCCGAGCGGAGCGCGTCGAGGGTCCGCGTGGTGTCGCCCACGAACATCTTCTCGACCCCGAGCGCGAGGACGGTGTCGGCGGCTCCGGCGCGGACCGCGAGGACGGCCTCGCGCAGCGCCGTCGAGCCGCCCGCGCACGCGTTCTCGACGTTGACGATCGGGACGCCCTCGATGCCGATGTCGCGCACGATGGTCTGCCCGCGGATCTGCTCCTGACCCGTCAGCACGCCGCCCAGCGCGTTGGCGACGTACACGCCGTCGATGTCCTTGACGCCGAGGCCGGCGTCGTTGATCGCCTCGATCGCGGCGACGCGACCGAGGTCCTTCAGCCCCTTCTCGGGGAAGCGCCCGAACGGGTGCATCCCCACGCCGCGGATCTCGATCCCGTCAAGCATCAGCCCCTCCCACGATCTCCTGGACGGCCGCGACGATGTCATCGAGGTTCGAGCCGGGACCGAAGATCGCACGCACACCGAGCCGTCTGAGCTCCTCCGTGTCGTCCTCGGGGATGATCCCGCCGACCACGACGGGGATGTCCTCGATGCCCATCTCGGCCATCGCGTCGGCCAGCCGGCGGCAGATCGACAGGTGGGCGCCGGACAGGATCGAGAGGCAGATGGCGTCGAGATCCTCCTGGAGCGCAGCCGCGGCGATCGACTCGGGCGTCTGGCGGATCCCCGTGTAGATCACCTCCATACCGGCGTCACGTAGCCCGCGCGCCACGACCTTGGCACCACGCTCGTGACCGTCGAGGCCCGGCTTGGCCATCAGCACGCGCGGCGGCCCGACCCGCCCCGACACCGGCCCGGCTCCCGCTGTGCTCACGTCCGTTCCACCTCCGCCCTTCACGGTCAGACCTGCGCCCACTGCTGCTCGAACTCGCCGAAGACCTCGCGCCACGCGTGGCAGATCTCGCCGATGGTCGCGCCCGCCGCGACGGCCGCGAGGACCGAGGGAACGACGTTGTCCGTACTCGCGCACGCGTCGCGAACGCCAGCGAGGGCCGAACGCAACTCGGCCTCGTTGCGCCCCTCGCGGTGGGCGCGCAGGTGGCTGAGCTGCTCCGCTTCCCACGCCGGATCCACGGCGAAGCGCGGGTGGCTCACCGTCTCCTCTTGCACGTATGCGTTCACGCCGACGACGATCCGCTCGCCGGTATCCAGAGCGCGCTGGTCCTCGTAGGCCCGCCGCGCCAGGCGCTCCTGGAAGTACCCCGCTTCGACGGCCGCCAGCGCGCCACCGAGTTCACCGATGCGTTCCAGCTCGTCCTGGATCACCTGATGGATGCGCTTGGTCAGGGCTTCCACGTAGTAGGACCCCCCGAGCGGATCGGTCGTCTTCGCGATGCCCGTCTCGTGCGCGATGATCTGGTTGATCCGGAGCGAGACCACCGCGGCCTCCTCCCGCGGGATCGCTAACGCCTCGTCGTAGGAGGCGGTCCTGGTCGCCTCGCAACCGCCGAGCACCTGCGCGAGTGCCTGAAGGGTGATGCGGGCGATGTTGTTCAGTGGCTGCTGGGCGGTGAGCGGCAGACCCGACGTCGCCGCGTGCAGTCGGAACGGCAGACGCTCGTCGGGGACGCCGAACCGCTCACGCCCGATCTCGGACCAGGCACGGCGCACAGCGCGGTACTTGGCGACCTCCTCGAAGAAGTCCATGTCGGTGCAGAAGTGGATCTCGAGGGTCGGGTTGAAGTCGGCGAGCTTCACCCCCTTCGCCTCGAGCTGCTCCATGTACGCGGTCGCGTTGGCGAGCGTGAACGCGGCCTCCTCAGCGGGGCTCGCACCCGCCTGCTTCATGTGCGACCCCGACACCGACACCGGCAACCACGTCGGCGTGTGCTCGTGGGAGTACGCCATCACGTCGGTGGCCAGGCGCACCGCCGCCTGAACCGGCAGGAACTGGGTCCCCCGCGCGATGTACTCCTTGATGGGGTCGTTCTGGATCTGGAGCCGGAACGTGGCGGGGTCGACGTCGTGGGTGTGGCAGTAGTGCAGCACCCACGCGTACATGATCGGCCCGATCGCGTTCGCCGTGGAGAAGACATGGCCGGCCTGCCCCAGGTCCACGCCGGAGAACAGCCGCTCGATGTCGCTGAACGAGTCCAGGGCGACACCAGCCAGCCCGACCTCATCCTGAGCGAGCGGGTGATCGGAGTCGAGGCCGATCTGGGTCGGCAGGTCGAGCGCGACGGAGACCCCCCCGGTGGCGCCGTTCTCGAGCAGAAATCGGTAGCGCTCGTTCGCGTTCTCCGCCGACCCGAAGCCGGCGTACATCTCCCAGTCCCAGAAGCCGGTCCGGTAACCCTCCTCGCGGAACCCCCGCGTGAAGGGGTAGGTCCCGGGAGGCGGGAAGCCGCGGTCCTCGTCGACACCCAGCTCATCGAGGGTGGTCGAGTCGTGGTAGGCGGCGATCGGCAGATCGCTCGTCGTCGTTATCGTCGTGTCGTCCGTCATGAGGACACCTCCTGGGCGGGTACCGCTTGTTCCAGGGTCCCGAGTCGGGTCCGGATCTGTTCCGCGACCCGTTGGAGTTCCTTGCGTGCGTGGTCCATCGCGCGGTCGGACAGCCGCGCCTCGGGTGCGAGCACGCTCAACGCCGCGACCAGGATGTCGCCGGGACCGAAGATCGGGACGCTGACCGCCTTCGCGCCGGGAACGCGTTCGCCCTGACTCTCCGCCCAACCGCGCTCTCGGACGACGTCGAGCCGGCTTCGGAGGTCCGCCTCCTCGCTGACGGTCCGCTCGGTGATCGGGTCGAGGCTCATCGAGGCCAAGAGCCGGTCGAGGCTCGCGTGCGACATGAAGGCCAGGAGGACGTGACCGGCGGCGCCGACGTGCACGGGGGCCACCGCCCCGATCCCCGCCGTGTACCGGACGGTGTGGGGACTGGGCAGCTCCTCGAGGCACACGCGCTGAGCACCGACGCGCATGTGGATGGTCACGGTCTCGCCGGTGGCGTCGCGTAGCGCCTCGAGCAGCGGACGGGCGACGAGGGTGACGCCGCCGAGCCCGTTGCCGACGGCCTCGACGAACCGAAGACAACCGGGTCCGAGCACGTAGCGACCCTCGACCGGCTCCTGGATGACGAGGTGCCGGTAGGCGAGGCTGGCGAGGAGACGGTGGGTCGTGGCCTTCGTGAGTCCGGTCTCGGCCGCGATCTCCCCCAGGCTGCGGGGCCCCTCCGTGAGCGCGAAGAGGAGGTCGATCGCCCGCCCGACGGCTCGAACGGGGATGTTCTGGCGGTCGTCCGCGGACCGTCCTGTCACGATGGCTCCGTTCCGTCGAGCAGGGCCGCGCCCCCGGCGTCGGACGCGACGAGCTCCAGCAACCTATGGCCGCGGTCGGCGTCGCATTCGGCACGGGCGCTGAGCACGTCGATGCTGTCCGTCACCTCCGTCCACGACGGGTACAGCAGCTCGCGGCCGTCGGCCCGACGCTCCACGGTCCCGTCGGTCGTGTCCACCACCATGATGCACTGCAGCTCGTCCAGCGCCGCATCCTCGACCAGCTCGATGCGCTCCAGGATGTCGACCTCGTCACCCTCCGGCGCCGTGACGAGGTGGTCGTAGGGGACGCGACCGTGCAGGTACCCCAGGGAGACGCAGCGCGCCACGCTCATCAGTGAGTCGGAGCGAGAGCGGAAGGGCCCGCGGTTACGACTGCCTGGGTAGCCGAGTTCCGCCGGCGACATGCGTACCTCGACCCGGCGGGGCGGTCGATGGTCGAGCTTCGCGCCGATCTCAGCGGCGAGCCATGTCGGCGTCTGGGCGATGCCGCTGACGGGGAAGGGTTTGGCCGCGACGTCGGCGATGCGCGCCGGTTCGGCTGCGGCGATGGTGGTCGACAGACGCGAGCCCTCGGGGTCGTCGAAGTACGCGCGGGCCCAGCCCGCAGCGCCTCCGAGGGCACCCGATGCGCCCCGCACCCCCGCCCGTGCCATCAGCGCCGCCTCGACCCCCGCCCGCGCCGCGCCCGCCACCTCGATCAGCCACTCGTCGCTGCCGTCCAACCACGACTGGTTGGTACCCGCCGCCGCGGCGGACGCGATCGACACCGCGTCGTGGAGTTGTCCGTCGGTGAGTCCCAGCGCCACTCCGGCACCCACGGCGGCGCCGATGGCGCCGAACACCCCCGTCGGCCGCAGGCCGCGCTGCTGCGCGATCGGCGCGTAGCTGGCGGAGACGAGCGCGAGCACCTCGTAGCCCGCGGCGAGTGGCCGCAGTGGGTCGCCTTCGGTGACAGCGAGAACGGCGGGTATCACGACCGCCCCGACGTGCGATCGCCCGGGCGGGTAGAAGTCGTCCTGAGTGCGGGCGTGCATGTCGGCGGCCAGCCGGAACGCGATCGCGCCCGGACCGTTGCCGGGAACGACGGTCTTGAGCGGGGCGCTCTCGTCCTGCCGACCGCACGCCACCAGCAGGTTGCCCAGCAGGCGCGCGCGGAGCAGGTCGAACGGAGGATCCTGCGCAGCCATCGAGCCCGCAGCCACGAGGTCCTCGCGCAGCGTCACCGGTCACCCCGCTGCCCGTCGCTTGCCCCTGTCGGCACCGGGAGTCGGCTGCGGTCGACCTTGCCGTACGACGAGCGCGGGAGCGAGTCGACGAAGACCACCGACCGCGGGCGACGGAAGCCCAGGCGTGGTCGGGAGTGCTCGATGATCTCCGCCTCGGTGACCGCTCCTCCGTCGGTGACGACGTAGACCCGCACGGCCTCACCCCAGCGCGGGTGGGGGTAACCGACGGCGACGCACTCCGCGACCGCGGGGTGCTCGGCGACGGCGTCCTCGACCTCCTTGGGCGCGATGTTGAACCCGCCCGAGTTGATCATGTCGTCGCGACGACCCCTCAGGTGGACGTAACCCTCCGGGTCGATGATGGCCATGTCGCGCGTCCACAGCCGGCCGTCGCGCAGGACCTCCGCGGTGAGCTCCGGCTTGCCGTGGTAGCCGTCCATGAGGTGTGCGCCGGCGACGACGAGTTCGCCCAACTCACCGGGCGCGACCTCGGTGCCGTCGTCGTCGACGACGGCGAGTTGGACGGAGCGCCAGGGCCGCCCCGCCGATCGCCGGTGCTCCCCCGGTCGTGCGTGATCGGCCTTGTGCAGCACCGTGATGGTGACCGGCGCCTCGGACTGGCCGTAGATCTGCATCAGCACCGGCCCGAACCGGTCGAGCGCCCGGTCGAGGACGGAGGCGGGGATCGGGGAGGCGCCGTAGATGATGGTGTCGAACGCCGAGGACCCGTCGGCAGTGACGAGGTCGGCCAGCATGCTGGGCACGAGCTTGAGCGTGTCGATGCCCTCGGAGGCGCCCAGCGCCAGCGCGTGGTCCGCGTCGAAGCGCGACAGCACGTGGCAACGGCCGCCCGTCGCCAGGTACGCGAGGACGAAGAAGCCCGCCCCGTGTGACAGCGGCTGCGGGAGCAGGATCGAGCGCCCGGAGGTGATCGGCCCCAGCTCCATCATCATGTTGAAGGTGACCTGCGCGAGCGCGCGGTGGCTCAGCGTCACGCCCTTCGGCCGGCCGGTCGTCCCGGACGTGTAGGAGACCCACGCCGTCGAGCCGTCGTCGATCGGTGCCCGCTCGACGCGGGGCGAGGACCGCTCGACGAGGTCCTCGTAGTCCAGCGCGCGAGCGTCGCCGTCCGCCGCATCGCCGATGCGGATCCACGCCATCTCGACATCGTCGACCAGACCCGCGACCGTCTCGTCGAAGGCGGCCTCGGTCACGATGGCGCGCGCCCCGACATCACCGAGCGAGTAGGCGAACTCGGCCGAGCCCAGCCGGGCGTTGAGCGCCACGCGGACGAACCCGCCGTAGGCGAGCGCGACATCGACCTCGGGGTACTCGATGCGGTTGTCGAGCAGCACCCCGACCGCATCACCGGGCTCGATGCCGCACGCCCGCAGTCCGTTGGCGAGCCGCTGCGCGCGCTCGTCGAGCGCACCGTACGTCACGTGTCGGTCGCCCCACACGACCGCGGGTCGCGCGGCGTGCTCCCGCGCGCCACGGCGCAGCAGGTACGCGACGTCCAACGCGCCTCCCTCGTAGCGGTACGGGAGCGCAACTGTACCACTTAACAGAACGGTGATACCGTGGGACGGAACGTCGTCGGATACGCGCTCGGAGGATGACGGTGCATGCGGAGCTGTGGGACCGTGAGCTGATCCGCGAGTGCAAAGCGCTCTACTGCCACCTGCTCGACAGCCGCCGCTTCGACGCGCTCGTCGACCGCTGCTTCGCACCGACCGACCCCGTGGTCGACTTCACCCCCGAGCACGAGCGCGTCGAGGGCATCGAAGCGGTCCGGCGCTTCTACACCGAGTACGTGCCCTCCATCCGTGACCAGACCTGCCACCGGTTCACCAACGGGATCATCGCGATCGACGGGTCCACAGCCCGCGCCTCGTGGTACCTGCACGGCTCGCTGGTCATCGCGGGCGAGCCGTACTGGGTCCAGGGGATCTACAACGACGAGCTCGTCCGCGACGACGACGGCACCTGGCGCATCCGCGTCCTCGACCTCGACTGGGAGTACCTCTGCCACTACGAGGACGGATGGAGCCACCCGAGCCGCGCCCCCGCCATCGCCTGGACGCACAAGTCCTCTGGCGCGGCGATCGCCGGTTGACGCTGCTGACCCTCCCCGGCGCCATCGGGACCGGACCGGTCGGAGAGCTCTTCGCCGACCTCGCGACCCACCACGGCTGGACCCGGGTGGCGGTGATCACGGGGACCGCGGTCGCCGGGGCGACCGACCTCGCAGCCTGTATCGAGGACAGCCACAACCGTGTCGTGGAGACGTTCGCCCGTGGCCCGGCACACGCGCCCGTGGAGCACGTCGAGCAGCTCGCCGCCGAGCTGAGAACCTTCGGACCCGATGTCGTGGTGTCCGCTGGCGGCGGATCGTCGCACGATGCCGCCAAGGGGGTCCGGACCCTGCTGGCCCACGGCGGTCGCCTCGAGGACCACTGTCTGCGCTACTTCCCTCCCGATCGTCTCGAGCGCCCCGACCTGTCGGGACCGAAGCTGGCGCACGTGACCGTGCCGACCACGTTGTCGGGGTCCGAGGCGAACGGCGCGGCCGGGTTCGCCGCGGGCCCCGACGGCAAACGGGTCCTGGCCGACGACTCGCTGCTGCCGAGGGCCGTCCTCATCGACCGTGAGATCCTGGCCACCACGCCCGAACGGATCTTCCGCGCCAGCGCGATGAACGCCCTGGACCATGGCGTCGAGGGTCTGGCGTCGCGCGGCCGCAGCCCGGTGACGGCGGCGATCCTCCGCGGAGCACTCCGCGAGCTCGCAGCCGCCACCGCAACCGACAGCGATGACCCGTCGCAGCGCGAGCGCGCGGTCGTGATGTCGGCGCTGATCGGCACGTCGCTGCCGGGGACGTGGCTCGGCCTGGCCCACGCGATCGGGCACGTGCTCGGGGCGCGGTACGCGGCCGCCCACGGTGACTGCCACGCGATCGTGGCCGGTGCCGTCGTCCGCTTCAACGCCCCGGCCGCCGCCCCCTCCCACGAGGAGGCTTGTGCCGTGCTGGGGCTGTCGGGCTCGTCGGACGCTCTCGCGGCGTGGCTCGACGCACGCGCCGACGCCTGGAGCCTCCCCCGACGCCTGCGGGACATCGAGGTCCCCCGAGGTGATCTCGACGCCGTGGCCGGGGCGGTCCACCGCGACCACGACACGTTCCACAACCCGCGCCCCCCGACCCCCGGGGACATCGCGGACCTGCTCCGGTCGATGTGGTGACCTAGACTGCTAGACGGAACTTGACTTCCGCTGCGCGGAACGGATTCGCAGCCACGAGGCGACCGAAGGGACAGCAGATGAGCCTCCAGATCACCCCTCTGGACTGCGGGCAGATCACCGGCGTGGAGCAGTCCATGCACCAGTACTTCCAGGGGTTCGGCAACAAGGTGAACGCCAACATCGTCCAGTGGCTGATCACCGGTGGTGACCACCCGGTGGTCGTCGACTTCTCCGCCGGGACGCCGGAGATGGTCCGTGAACGCTTCGATCGCGAGCTCATCCAGAGCTCGGACCAGCACCCGCGCGCCCAGATCGAGGCCGCCGGGGTGGACCCCGCCGACGTGGGGACGGTCGTGCTGACCCACCTTCACCTCGACCACTGCGCCGGCATCGACCTCGGCCTCTACCCCAACGCCGCCATCCTCATCCAGCTGAGTGAGCTGCGCTACGCGGCCGCCCCGTACCCCCCGCACTACGGCATCTACGACAAGGGCGTGATGAAGCGGCTGCTGCCGATCTACGCCTCCGAGTACGACAACATCCGGGTCATCGACGGCGACCTGCGCCTGATGGACGGCGTTCGCGTCCTGCACACACCGGGGCACACCCCCGGTACGCAGGCGGTGCTGGTCGACACCGACGAGGGGACCTACGCCATCGCCTCGGACAACGTGCCGTTCCAGTCATCGTGGCGCGGACCGACGCTGAGCGACTGGATCCCGGAGGGGATCCACGTGAGCCTGAAGGACTGCTACGACTCGCTCGGCCGGATCGCCTTCCTCGCCGATCACATCCTCCCGTCACACGACTACGTCGTGCTCGAGGAGGCCAGCTACCCACCGAACAGGGCGGAGTCATGACGAGCTATCGGCGCACGGAGGAGACCCTCACAAGGCTGGAGGAGCACGGGACCCCGGATCGGCTCGTGCAGATGGCGCGCGCGCTGGAAGGCTCGGCGCAGGACACCGCGTCCCTGCCCCCCAAGGTCATCCAGCTGGGGCTGGCGCTGGCCTACGCCAACCGAGGCCGCGACGACGAGGCGCGGCGTCACGGGGAGGCGGCCCTCGCAGCGGGGTTGACCCGTCCGGAGGCGATCGAAGCGCTCCTGGCGGGCGTGCTCTCGCGCGGGATGGGGGTCCTGCACGTGAACGCGTGGATCGTGGAGGCCGCCGCCGAGGGCGACTGGACGCCACTGCCGGACGCCGAGGCGATGGACACCGCCGCGATCCTCGAGTACTTCGCGGGGAACTTCGGCGAGGTCCCGGCCTGGCTCGAGATGCTGGCCGACGCCTCACCGCCGACGCTCGAGGCTTACTACAGCCTCCGCTCCGACATCCTCCGGGACGGGGCGCTGCCGCGGAAGCACAAGGAGCTGCTCCTGGTCGTCCTCAACGCCGTCGAGCGCTACGACGTCGGCATGCAGGTCCACATGAAGGGCGCGCTCGCTGCTGGCGCCACCGAGGCCGAGCTGGCGGAGGCCATGCGCGCGGCGATCGTCGGGGGCGGGCTGGTCGCGTGGCTCGCGGCCGCGAGCACCGCCGGGCCGGTGCTCGAGGAGCACCGGTCGGCCTGAGGTCAACCGCCCAGGTACGCGGACCGGACGCGGTCGTCGTTGCGGAGCTCGTCGGGCGTCCCCTCGAGGATGATGCGGCCACCCGTCATCACGAGGCCCCGGTCCGCGACGCCTAGCGCGAGCGTGGCGTTCTGCTCCACAAGGAAGACGCTCGCTCCCGTCGCACGGATCTCGCGGATCACGTCCCCGATCCGCTTCACGAGGAGCGGGGCGAGGCCGAGCGAGGGTTCGTCGAGCAGCAGCAAGCGCGGCCGGCTCATGAGCCCGCGTCCGATCGCGAGCATCTGCTGTTGTCCTCCACTGAGGTTGCCCGCCCGAGCCGAGCGCACCCGATCGAGGTCGGGGAACAGCTCGAAGACGTGCTCGAGATCCTCGGACAGATCGTCGTCCCGCAGGTACGCCCCCATCTCGAGGTTCTCGACGACCGACAGGTCCGGGAAGAGCTGGCGCCCCTCGGGAACGTGCGCGACACCAGCCGCGGTGATCGCGGGGGGTCGCAGCCCGTCGGTGCGTCGATCGTTCACGTGGATCGAGCCAGCATGGGGCGGGTTGAGGCCGGTGATGCTCCGCAGCGTGGTGCTCTTGCCGACACCGTTCCCGCCGAGCAGAGTCAGGATCTCGCCCTCCCCCACCTGCAGCGACACGCCATGGAGCACGTCGACGTTGCCGCGTCGAACGTGGATGTCCCGAACGTCGAGCAGCATCTACTCGTCCCCTCCGAGGTAGGCCTCGATGACCTTCGGATCGACGGCGACCTCTCGCGGCGGACCCTCGGCGATCTTCTCGCCGGCATCGAGGACCATCACGTGATCGGAGACGCGCATCACGAGGTCCATGTCGTGTTCGACCAGCCAGATCGTGTACCCGTCAGCCTGCAGGCGCCTCAGATCCGCCTCGAGGCGGCGCGTCTCCTCGGCGTTGAGGCCGGCGGCCGGCTCATCCAGCAGCAGGCACGTCGCCCCGCTCGCGACGGCGGTCGCCAGTGAGACCCGCCGGGCAAGGCCGTAGGCGAGATCGGACGCGCGCGCATCAGCCAGATCGGTCAGCCCGAAGCGCTCGACGACCTCCTCCGCGTGCTCGAGGGCCGGACCGCGCTGTCGCGGGACGACGGCATCGCGGACGGAGTGGTTGGCGAGCATGTGCGCCCCGAAGTGCACGTGCTCGCGCACGGTCACGTCCGGGAAGAGCCGTGAGTGCTGGAACGTCCGCACGATGCCGAGCGCGGCCCGCTGGTGCGGTCTCAAGCCGGTGATGTCCTCACCGCGCCACCGCACCACGCCGGACGTAGGCTGGTCGAAGCCGGAGACGAGGTTGAACAGGGTGGTCTTGCCGGCGCCGTTGGGTCCGATCAGCCCCACGATCTGCTCGACGCCGAGCTCGAAGTCGACCTCGTGGAGCGCGCGCAAGCCTCCGAAGATCCGTGTCAGCCTCTGGCCCGTGAGCATGCTCACTCCCCCCGCGCCGAGCCGGATGGCACGTCGGACGTGGGACGGTCACCGCCCGGCCGGTCGGGGTCGGGCAGCACGGCGCTGGCCTCGCTCAGCCTCCCCCTCCCCGTGACGCGCAGCCGCAGTCGCCGGGTCACGCCGAGGACACCGTCAGGGGCGAACAGCACGACCGCGATCAGCACGACACCGAACAGTCCCGCGCGGAAATCACCCCCGAACCGCAGCCCCTCGACCAGGCCGATGTAGAGGCCCGCACCGATGATGGGCCCCAGCCGGCGCCCCGTGCCCCCGATGACGACCATGACGATCAGCGTGATGAGCTGGTGGAACCCGTACAGGGCCGGGGCGACGAAGCGGAAGTAGTGCCCGTGGAACGCCCCGGCGAGCCCCGCGATCACCGCGCTGAGCATGAACGCGAGGATCTTGTAGCGAGCGGTCGCGATGCCCAACGAGGTCGCCAGCAGCTCATCCTCCCGGATCGCGACGAGTCCCCGACCGAAGCGGGTGCGTTCGAGCCGGCTGAGGAAGAACAGGCATAGCAGCACCGCAACGACGAGCAGCGCGTAGAAGCCACCCTGACGCGACCCGAGGTCCCATGACAGCCCCCCGATGGCGATGCGACCGAGGTCGTAGGTGACGTTGAGCCCAGTGGTGCGGCCGGCCACAGCGAGGTTGCTGATGAACGCCAGGAAGATGAGCACGAAGGCGAGGGTCATGATCGCGAAGTAGAAGCCCTGGAGCCGCAGGGTCAGCACTCCGAGGATCGCGCTGGTCACCACCGCGGCGGCGACGCCCATCAGCATCCCGGGCCAGAACGACCAACCGGCTTCGAGGAACAGCAACGCGGTGACGTAGGAGCTCACGGCTCCCAGGCCGATCTGGCCCATCGAGAACTGGCCCGCGTAGCCCCAGATGAGGTTGAAGCTGATGCCGAACAGCGACCACAGGCCCACCAGCGTCCCCAAGTGGACCCAGGTGGGGTCGTCGCCCACGAACGGAGCGCCGGCCAGCACGATGATGACGGCGAAGAGCATGCCCCGTCCGAACAGGACGAGCGGGGCGCGGTCAGCCGTAGCGTTCACAGTGCCTGCCGACCACGGACCGCGACGAGGCCCTCGGGCTTGACGAGCAGCACCGCGACGAGCGCGAGCAGCGGCAGGATCGTGGACCAGGTCGTGGAGAGGTGGACCGTGGTGAGGGACTCGGCGATACCGAGGCCGACACCGGCGATGACGGCCCCGGCGGGACTGCCTGCCCCGCCGATGATCAGCACGACGAAGCCCTTGATGAGGGGGCTCTCACCGAGGGCGGGCTCGACGGCGAACAACGCCCCGAGCGATGTCCCGGCGAACGCGGCCAGCGCCGACCCGATGATCATCGCGAGGTTGCGGATGCGCAGCACGTCGATCCCCATGAGCGAGGCGGCGTCGGAGTTCTGCGCCGTAGCCCGCATCGCCTTGCCGGTCCTGGTGCGACGGAGGAAGTACGCCAGCGCGAGGAGGATGAGCACGGTCGCCACGACGACGGAGAGGCGGCTCTTGGCGAACGAGATGTCCCCGAAGCGCAGGACGCCCTGCACAGGCGCCTCGAGGCTGCGAGGGCTTGGTCCCCAGATGGCGTCGGCGAAGTTCTCGATGATGGCGATGAGGCCGATCGAGATCAGCAGGCCGTTGATCGGCCGTTCGCTGACCCTACGGAACAACGACACCTCGAGCAGCGACCCGAGCAGACTGACGACCACGAGGCTGGCCGCCAGGCCCAGCCAGAAGGAGCCGACCACCTCGACGACGGCGAAGGCGACGTAGCCCCCGAGCACGATCAGCTGACCGTGCGCGAAGTTCACGATGTCGAGCAGGCCGAACACGATGGTCAGCCCCAGCGCCACGAGAGCGTAGACCGAGCCGAGCATCAGCCCGTTCAGGATCCCCTGGACGGTGAGTCCGACGTCCATCGTCGCTCCTCGACCTCCGCTCCACCGCCGAGCGTGGTGGAGACGGCCGCGTCAGGTCCGGGGCGCGACCGCCTCCCCACCTCATACCACGAACGCCTAGCCGGCGTCTCGGTACTCGACCGCGCCGTCCTGCATGACCGCGAGCTGCGGCGTGTAGTGGGCGCGGTGGTTCTCGTCGTAGGTCAGGTCGAGGACCCGGCCATCGTAGGAGTCGACACCGATGAGGGCTTCGGCGACCGCGCTCGGATCGTCGACGGTACCGGCCTGGCTCATCGCCTCGGCGAGCATCAGGATCGGGTCGTAGTAGCTGAGGCCCCAGAACCCGTTCGGGCCGGGCGCCTCACCGAACTTCGCCTCGTACGCCGCCCGGTACGGTTCGACCTGCGGGTCGTCGGCGTTGTCGACGGCACGGGTCGTGACGGACCAGATGTAGGTGCTGATCGAATCGGTCTTGCCCTCGACGCTGCTGAAGCCGGCGCCTGGCGAGCCCACGAAGATCGGGTCCGTGAAGCCCGCCTCGATCGCCTGGCTGAGGAACGGCTCGACCCACTGGTCGAGGTAGCCCACGACCACGATGTCGGGATCCGCCTGCTGCATCGCCGCGATGAAGGACGAGAAGTCGCGCTGCTCGGGGTCGAAGAACTCCGAGTAGACGACCTCGACGCCGTTCTCTTCGAAGCCGGTCGTGAAGACCTCGCTGTGGATCTCGCCCGGCGGATCCTGCGGGACGAGGATCGCGGCCGACGCGATGTCGTACTCCTCACCCAGGATGTTGGTCATCCGGATGATACGGCCGTCCTCACCGGCCTCCTGGATGTGGTTGTGGAACAGCAGCGGTGGCTGGCCCTCGGCGGCTTCGAGCACGGCACCGGCCGAGGTCGCCGGCGTGAGCACCAGGATCTCCTGGTCGGCCACGGACTCCCAGGCCGGCGTGAACGCCGTGGACAGTCCGGGCCCGAGGATGTACTGGTAGCCATCGCGCACGAACCGCTGGTTGATGCTGATGGCCTGCTCCGGGTCGGATTGGTTGTCCTGCAGGTCGAGCTCGAACGTGTAGGTGGTGCCGTCGACCTCGAAGCCGGTCTCGTTCACCTGATCGACGGCGAGCTCGATGGCCTTCGCCCACTCGGAACCGAGGAACGACGCCCCGCCTGTGTTGGCGACGTTCGCGCCGATCGCGACGGTCGCCTCGCCACCATCGTCGGGTGGCTGCGTGTCGGTGGGCGCGGCCGTCCCGTCGGTGGGCTGATCACCACCATCGGTGCCGTCATCGTCGCCCCCACACGCGCTCAGCGCGAGGACGCCAACCACACCCATCACCAGCCAGCTAGCCGGCCGGCCACGGCCACGACGCACTCCAACCATCAGCTTGCCCTTTCATCAGGTGGTACGACTATATCGCATGATGGACCAGGAGAGGGGATCTCACCTGGGGTTCCCCCGAGACCGTCCACGTGCGCGGCAGCGCTCACGTCCGTGCCGCCGAGCCGGCCAACGCCGGGATCACCTCACGCCCGAACAACTCGACCGCACCCACGGTGCGGGCGTGATCGGGGCCGTGAGGGAAGCGCAGGCGGAAGCAGATGCCTTCGGGCTCGATGAGTCGCGCGTAGTCGGCCAGTTCAGCCGCCACCTGCTCGGGCGTGCCGACGACGACGCGGTCGTCGCGTAGCCGGTCGAAGGTGATGTCCTCGGGCGACTGGATCTCCTCGAGCCACGTCTCGTACCGCGGGTTGAACCGCCCCGAGTTGAAGAAGCCCAGGCCGTGGTAGAAGCGCCAGTCGGCGACGAGGTGGGGCGCCCAGTGCTCGCCGATCTCGCTGGGGTCCTCGGTCACCCACAGATCGCGCTGGAGCCAGATGCGGGGCGTCGTACCGGCGGCCGCGGCCGCGCTGCGGTAGCGGTCCGCCCACACCTGCATCGTCCGCTTGTTGTGCAACGGGTCGGTGATCCACCCGTCTCCGATGCGCGCCGCACGATCGACGGCGCGCCCCGACATCCCGCCGATCCAGATGCGGGGGCGGTCACCACGCGGCTTGGGCTGCACGTCGATGCCGTCGTACGCGAAGTGCTCGCCGTCGAACGACACGGGCTCGTCGGACCACGCCCGCTTGAGGATCTCGACGGACTCCTCGAACCGGCCCACGGCGTCCTCGATGCGCACGCCGAACTGGTCGAACTCGGCCTGGACGAGACCCAGAGCGACGCCGAGGTGCATCCGCCCGCCGGAGAGCACATCCAGGGTGGCAACGTCCTCCGCGACACGCATGGGGTCCCACAGCGGCAGGACCAGGATCCCCGTGTGCACGTCGATCCGGGTGGTGCGCGCGAGGACCGCCCCGGCCATCACCAGCGGAGCGGGGAGGTACCCGTCCGGTTGCTGGTGGTGCTCGGGGAGGAAGCAGGCATCGAAGCCGGCAGCCTCCGCCGCCTCCGCGATCTCGAGGACCTCGTTGTACACGCGGTCGAGGTTCGCCGCTCCGGGCGGATCCTGGGTGTTGACGTAGACGCCCAAGCGCACGGTGCCGCCCTCTCAGCCCTCGAGGAAGTGCCAGTCCATCAGCGGTCCCCAGTCGCAGTACATCCGGACCCGCTCGATCTGCCCGTCCTCGAACTCGTAGACCAGCACGCCCTGGTTGGTGTAGTCGTTGCCCTTGCCCTGGGCGACGTCCTCCCACTCGATCATGACGGTGTCGCCGTCCTCCATGACCGCGCGGAACTCGTAGTGGAGCTCGTCGCTCGCGCCGCCGACCCAGTTCGAGATGTACTCGTGGATAGCGCTCTTGGGCTCGTAGGTGTGGCGGACGAGCTTGCCGTCGTCCTGCTTGCTCAGACCCATGTAGCTGGCCGTCTCCGAGAACCCGGAGAGGGCCAGATCGACGTCCAGCTCGTTCATCCCGAGCAGGTACTGCTTGGCCTTCTCGACGTTGCTCATCCCTGGCTGTCTCCCGTGTCTGCGCTCCCAGGGGCCGCACGGGGCCGTGCGGGCCACTCCCACTAACCATAATAATGGTTATTCTGGATTGCAAGAGGTCCGGTCGATGACGTTCGGAGGAGCCTTGAAGCGGGACATCTTCGAGGAGGAGCACGACGCGTTCCGGGACGCGGTGCGGACCTTCCTCACGCGCAGCGTCGTGCCGAGGTACGACGAGTTCACCCGGACGGGCGTGCCCCGCGAGGTCTGGCTCGAGGCTGGGGCCCAAGGGTTCCTCGGACCCCAGGTACCTCAGACGTTCGGGGGCGGTGGTGTGGATGACTACCGCTTCAACGCGATCCTGACCGAGGAGCTCGCGGCGGTCTCGGCGGCGCTGGCATCGCAGTTCCAGATCCAGTACGACGTCGTCGCCCCGTACCTGCTCGAGCTCGCGACCGATGAGCAGAAGCAGCGCTGGCTGCCGCGTTTCTGCACCGGCGAGCTCATCACCGCCATCGCGATGACCGAGCCGGCCGGCGGCAGCGATCTGGCCGCTCTCGAGACGCGTGCCGAACGCACGGATGACGGCTGGGTGATCAACGGCTCGAAGACGTTCATCACCAACGGTTCGATCGCCGATCTCGTCATCGTCGCCGCGCGTACCGACGCGACCAAGGGGTCACGCGGGATCACGCTGTTCGCGATCGAGGCCGGCACACCTGGGTTCGACCAGGCCCACCCCCTGCGCAAGATCGGCCAGCACGAGGCCGATACATCCGAGCTCTTCCTCACCGCCGTCACCGTGACCGACGACGCGGTCCTCGGCCAGGTCGATCGTGGCTTCGTGCACCTGATGGAGCGGCTGGCGCAGGAGCGCCTCGGTACCGCCATCGCGAGCCTCAGCCACGCGCGAGCGATCTTCGCGGAGACCCTCGACCACGCCAAGCAGCGGCACGCCTTCGGTCAGCCGATCGGGAGCCTGCAGCACAACAAGTTCCAGCTCGCCGAGCTGCAGACGCTGGCCGACGTGACGCAGGCTTTCCTGGACCGGTGCATCACGTCGCACACCGATGGCGGCCTCTCCCCCGTCGACGCGGCCAAGGCGAAGTGGTGGGCTGCCGACGTCCAGGGCCGGATCCTCGACGTCTGCCTCCAGCTCCACGGCGGGTACGGCTTCATGTGGGAGTACCGCGCGGCGCGAGCGTGGGTCGATGGTCGCGTCGCGCGGATCTGGGCGGGGACGAACGAGGTGATGAAGGAGATCATCGGCCGGGACCTCGGCCTGTGATCGCAGGTCGGAGGTTTGACGCCTCCCCTATTCTAGGGTAACCATTCGCATAGTTAGAGCGACGTCGTCGAGGGCCGCGGCCGGCCCGGGAGGAGGGACCGGTGGACTTCCAGATGAGCGAAGAGCTCGAGAGCGTGCGCAGCTGGGCTCGCGAGTTCGGCGAGCGCCACTGTCCCCGTGAGTACATCCGGCAGCTCGACGACGCGGCGGAGTTCCCCGAGGAGCTGTACCAGAAGATGGCCGAGGCAGGGTTCATGGCCATCGCGGCGCCGGAGGAGTACGGGGGCTCGGGCGGGGACATCATCATGCAGACGATCGTCTGCGAGGAGCTGGCGCGGGCGATGCAGGGCAGCGTCATCGCGTGGTTCACCACGAGCTGCTTCGGGGCGCAATCGGTGGGTGCGTACGGGACCGAGGAGCAGAAGAGCAAGCTCGTACCCGCCATCTGCGACGGCTCCACGAAGTTCGCCATCTCGGTGACCGAGCCTGGCGGCGGCACGGACGTGCTCGGCGCGATGCGCACCCACGCCGAGCCCACGGAAGGCGGCTGGGTCGTCAACGGCCAGAAGGTGTTCACGACCGGCGCGGACGTGGCGGACTACATCCTGCTCTGCCTGCGCACAGGGCCCCCCGAGGACGGCAAGAAGCACAAGGGCATCTCGGCGATGCTGGTGCCAGGCGACGACCCCGGCATCTCCATGGAGCCCATCCGCACGCTGGGACTGCGCACCATCGACTCGTTCACCATCTTCTACGACGACGTGTTCGTCCCGGAGGAGAACGTGCTCGGCGAACCTGGCAACGGCTGGGGCGTACTGACCCACACGCTGAACAACGAGCGCATCCTCACCGCGGCCATGTGCCTGGGCATCGCCCAGGCAGCGTTCGAGGACGCACTGGCGTACGCCAAGGAGCGCGAGGCCTTCGGCCGCCCCATCGGCCAGTTCCAGAGCATCGCCAACTACATCGTCGACATGCAGGTGCGGATCGAGCAAGCACGGCTGCTCACCTACCGCGCCGCCTGGATGCAGTCGCAAGGGCTGCCGTGTGGGCCCGAGTCGACGATGGCGACCCTGGTCGCGTCCGAGACGGTGTCCGCCGTCGCGGACGACGGGATCCAGATCCTCGGCGGCTACGGCTACTCGATGGAGTACGACATGCAGCGGTACTGGCGCGACACGCGCCACCTGCGCATCGGACCCATCAGCAACGAGATGTCGCGCAACTACCTGGCGTCCGCGCTGGGACTGCCCAAGTCGTACTGAGGGTCGCCGGCCGTGACACCGATCGCTGGCGAGGACGAGGGCTCTGCCCGTACCTCGGTCCTGGCGACGGCCGAAGAGGCGGTCGCCCGCATCGAGGACGGCATGACCATCGCGATCGGCGGCCTGCACACGAGCAGCCGCCCGTACAGCCTGATCCGGGCGCTGGTGCGGCGGGGCGTGAAGGACCTGACGGTGGTCGGCGGTGCCATGGCGAGCCTCGACGTGGACCTGCTCATCGGTGCCGGCTGCGTTCGGCGCGTCGCGGCCGGAGGAGTCGGAGCGGCACCGGTCACGGCGATCGGCCCGTGGTTCCGCCGCGCAGCCGTGGACGGCTCGATCGAGGTGTGGGAGACCGACGAAGGCGCGCTGTACCTCGCGCTGCACGCGGCGGCGTTCGGGGTGCCGTTCATCCCCTGGCGCGCGGGGATGGGGACCTCGATCCCCGACCTCAACCCCGACCTGAAGGTCATCGAGGACCCCTTCGGTTCCGGGCCTGTCCTCGCGGTCCCCGCGATCGCACCCGACGTCGCCCTGCTGCACGCGGCCACCGCCGACGAGTTCGGCAACGTCCAGCCGACCGGGCACGGCTTCTCCGACGACCTGCTGCACCGTGCTTCACAGGTCACGATCGTGCAGGTCGACCGCGTCGTGCCCAACGAGGTCATCCGCCAGCGCCCCGAGCGCACCAACATCGCGACCGCCGATGTCGTCGTCGAGACGCCCTACGGGGCGCATCCCGCCGCCTCCCCCGGCGCGTACGTCGTCGACGAGCCCTACCTGGCCGACTACGTCGCGGCCGTGCGCGCAGATGATGACGCGTGGGAGAGCTGGCTGCAGCACGAGGTCCTCGCGCACGGCGCTCACGCCGACTACCTCGAGCATCTCGGCGAGCAGCGACTCGAGGGGCTCCGTGAGCGCTGACGTCGCCGTTCCGACCGCCGAAGCCTCGCCCCTCGAGGTCCTCGCCTGCTTCCTCTCGCGGAGCTTCGAGGACGGCGACCGCGTCGGGCTCGCCTCCGGCCTGCCGGTGGTGGCGTACGCCGGCCTGCTCGCCCACCGGCTCGGACGGCCCAACATGCGCCTGCTGATGGGACTGTCGCTGCAGAACTTCTGGGGACGCGAGCTGCCCGACCGCCTCCACGACGCCGTCGACTTCCGCGGCAGCTACGGCGCCGAGATCTACACCCGCCACTACCAGAACCTCGAGGGCATCCACCGGCGGGCCAACGTGTTCGTCGGCGGGGCGCTGCAGGTCGACGCGTACGGCAACAGCAACCTGATCGGGCTGCGCGGCGACGACGGGCGGATGCGGTTCCGCGGCCCGGGCGCGCTCGGAACCACGACGATGTGCGAGTACGTCCGCACGTGGCACGTGTACGTCAACCGACACGATCCGGGCACGTTCGTCGAGGCGTGTGACTACGTCAGCTGCGTCGGACACGCCTCCGGTGGTCCCGAGGGTCGCGCGGCGGTCGGCCTGCGCGGCTCCGGGCCCACGTACGTACTCAGTCCGCAGGGCATCTTCGACTTCCCCGCCCCCGGACGCCGCATGCGTCTGCGCCACCTGCAGCCGGGCGTCGCGGTCGAGCAGGTCGTGGCGGCCACCGGCTTCGAACTGGACGTGGAAGGAGCCGAGCCGCTCCCCGCACCGACACCGCGGGAGCTCGACACCCTCCGCCGCATCGACAGCCATGGAACACTCAGAGGAACGCCCACCGAGGAGGCGTCACCGTGACCAGCCGCGACTTGCCCAAGCACGTCTTCCTTCCCCGGGTGGAGCTGCTGGATCGAGAGGAGATCGAGGCGCTCCAGACCCGCAAGCTCCGTCGCCAGGTGGAGCGCCTGTACGCCACCAACCGGTTCTACCGCGAGCGGTGGGACCGGGCGGGCGTCACCCCCGACGACATCCGGACACGGGAGGACGTCCGGAGGCTGCCATTCACGACCAAGCAGGACTACCTCGCCGACCAGGAGGCGCATGCGCCGTTCGGCCTCCGCCTCGGGGTGCCCGAGACGGAGGTCTTCGAGGTCACTCTGACCTCGGGGACCTCGGGCAAGGGCCAGGAGATCCACGGCCAGACGGTGCTCGACGCCCACCTGCGCGGCCAGATGACCGCCATCGGATGGGCATGGGGAGGCCTCTCCCGGACCGACAGCGCTGTCTTCCACATCCCAGCGTCCAACTCGGCATCGCTGTACACCATGCTGCGGGGGATCCGTGCGGTCGGCCGCCTCCCCTACCTCGTCGCGCACATGGGGTTCGAGGAGCGGCTGAGGTTCATGGAGACGTTCGGCGTCAACGCGATGTACGCCATGCCGAGCGCCCTCAACGGCATGGCGCAGCTCTGCGACGACCTCGGCATGGACCCGAGGACGGCGTTCCCGGACCTGAAGTTCATCATGACGAGCGCGGAGAGCTGGCCGGTCGAGTGGGTCGGCCGGATGGAGCAGACGTGGGGCGCACGGATCATCGAGGAGTACGGCTCGACCCAGACCAACGCCGCCTACGGCGCCTCCTGCTGCGAGTACGGCGCCGTGGTCGACGGCGAGCGTGGGAACAACCACCTGTTCGAGTGGACCATCCTCTACGAGGTCCTCGATCCTGCCACCGGTGAGCACGTCGCCGAGGGCGAACCGGGCGAGCTGATCATCACGCACCTCGACAAGGAGGCCTCTCCGATCATGCGCTTCCGCACCGGCGACCGCGTCACGTACTACCGCTGGAACCGCTGCCCTTGCGGGCGCCAGTACGACGCCGCAGAGGCTGGCACGATCGGCCGCGTGGACCAGATGCTGAAGGTCAAGGGCCAGAACATCTGGCCGCCCGACATCGACGCGCTGCTGTTCGCGCATCCCGAGATCGACGAGTTCCAGGCGCGCGCCTACATCGGGGAGAAGGGTCGGGACGAGATGGAACTGCGCTTCTCGCTGAAGGCTGGCGTCGACGTGTCCGGCGAGGAGTTCGCGGACGCGCTGACCCGTGAGCTGAAGGACTCGACCAACATCACGTTCCGGGTCCACCACGTCGCGCCCGATGAGCTGCCGCACTTCCTCAGCCCCGACGAGAAGGCGCGGCGCTGGACCGACGACCGTCACACCGGGCTCGCCACCGGCGACGCCGGCTGAGGCCGGGAGGAACAGGATCATGACCGACGACACGCACAAGATGGATCGGCACGAAGCGCTGGAGAAGGCGCGCACGATCTGGCAGCTCGGCAAGGAACTGGAGACGTCGGGCCACCGCGACCTCGAGGCCCGTGCCGCCGAGATCCGCTCCCTGGCGCACTACATGCTCTACGACCTCGACGCCGGCGTGGAGGACGAGCGATGATCGACCTGCACCTCACGCCCGGCACGTGGGAGGACGCCGAGGCGATGGTCGGTGAGGAGTTCGCCCACCAGATGGGCGCCGACCCCGTGAACCGCGCGATGATCCGGCGCCAGCTCGAGGCGCTGGAGTGGGACTGCCCACTGTTCTACGACGATGACGTCGCGCAGGACGCTGGCTGGCCCGGGATCGTCGCCCCGTACTCGATGTACATGACGTTCGCCATGCCCGCGTACTGGGAGCCCGGCGCACCTGCGATCGACCACCCCGTCATCCCTCCCTTCCCCTACGGCGCCGTGCCTGCACCGGGAACCTCGATGATGGCCACCGACACCGCCGTCGAGTTCCACGCCCCGATGCGTCCCGGCGACCTGATCTCGAGCACGTGGAAGCTCGCGGATGTGACGCGCAAGACGACCCGGGTCGGCGAGGGCGCGTTCATGACCTTCGAGGTGACCTACCGCAACCAGGACGGCGACACGATCGCCGTGGACCGCACGACCGTGTTCCGCTACGACCCGGGGCCGACCGATGGCGACTGACAGCCACACCACCTGGGATCACCAGCTCACCATCGGTGACGTCACCGTCGGCGACGAGGTCACCCCGTCGTCGCTCGAGCTGTCGGTCCAGAAGCTGGCCATGATCGCGGGAGCGAACCGCGACTTCGCTCCCATGCACCACGACCCCGAGATCGCGCGGGCGACCGGCGCCCCGACGGCCTACGCCAACGTGATGTTCGTGATGGCCATGATGGAGCGGACGCTGCTGGCGTGGGGCGGCTTGCGGACGCGGCTGCGGCAGCTCGGCCCGTTCCGGATGGTCGACTTCAGCCGTGCCGGCGACACCATCACGTGCCGCGGCACCGTGTCGGAGGTCGACCTCGACGCCGCGACCGTCACCGTCGACGTGTGGCTCGAGTCCGACCCCGAGCGCCGGACCGCGGTCGGGACCGCCACCGTCAACCTGCCGTCCTGAAGGATCTCCCCGCCATGACCACCGACGACGAAGCGGTCGCGCTGCTGCGACGC
Organism: Actinomycetota bacterium; assembly: GCA_019347575.1. NCBI lineage: Bacteria > Bacillati > Actinomycetota > Actinomycetota bacterium. Next base: position 44,305 of record JAHWKY010000021.1, read on the forward strand.
GCGGTCGACCTCGTGAACCAGGGCCGCGAGGACGAGCAGGCCCGCGAGTGCCTCGCTCTGGACTTCGTGCGCCACGACCTCGCCGGAGTCGCCGAGACGCGTCACGGCCGTGGGTCTGCGACCGAGGCCGCGAAGCAGATCCGGGCCGCGCTCGGCGACATGCAGATCGAGATCGTCGACGCGTTCGCGTGCAACAGCCGGGTCACCGCCAGGATGATCCTCCGCGGACGCCACACCGGCGAGCTGTTCGGCATCGCTCCCACCGGCGGCGCCTTCGCGATCAACGGGCTCGGCATCTACGCGGTCGCCGACGAGCGCATCACGGAGGCGTGGGTGCTCTTCGATCTGCTCGGGGCGCTGCGACAGGCAGGCAGCCTGACAGCCAGAGGAGGGACCACGTGACGACCGTCACCGTTACCCGACCCACACGGGGCATCGCCCAGCTCACCCTCGACCGTCCCGATCGACTCAACGCCCTGTCCCACGAACTCGTCGGCGACCTGCACACCGCCCTCGACGTGCTCGCGACCGATCGCGACTGCCGTGCCATCGTGCTCACGGGGGCGGGGCGCGGTTTCTGCGCCGGCTTCGACCTCATCGACGCTGGGACACCACCCCACGCCGAGGGACTCGATCGGGTCAGCTACGGGATGGTGGAGCAGCAGCACATCGCCACGCTCATCACCCACCTGCGTCGACTACCGCAACCGGTCATCGCGGCCGTGAACGGTCCCGCAGCCGGTGGTGGCCTCGCCTTGGCACTCGGCTCCGACATCCGCATCGCATCACCGTCGGCGACGTTCACCGTCGCCAACGTGAAGGTCGGGCTCTCCGGCTGCGACATCGGGATCAGCTACCTGCTGCCCCGCGCGATCGGATCGACCCGTGCGTTCGAGATGATGCTGACGGGAAGGACCGTGGATGCCGACGAGGCCGACCGCGTCGGTCTGGTGTCGCGCGTCGTCGCTTCCGATGCCCTCCTCCCCCACGCGCTCGAACTGGCGACGACCATCGCGAGCCACAGCCGGTTCGGCATCTGGATGACGAAGGAGGTGATGTGGTCCAACCTCGAGATCACCAGCCTCCAGGCGGCCATCGATCTCGAGGACCGCACGCAGATCCTGGGGACGATGACCGGCGCCATGGAGGAGGCCAAAGCCGCCTTCCGCGAGGGGCGCTCGCCGAGGTTCACGACGTGAGAGAGCGCGTCGTCAGTACGTCACCACGCCGCTGGTGACGTTGAGGTCCGCCCCCGTGATGGCGGACGCCTCCTGGGAACACAGGAACACCACCGCGTCGGCCACGTCCCCCGGCTGCACCAGCCGCCGCAGCGGCGCCTCGGCCTCGAACTCGCGCCGCACCTCGCCGGGCGTGATGTCACGCGCGCCTGCCTGCTGCTCCAGCACCCACGCCATCCTGTCTCCCTCGACGGCACCCGGAGAGAGCAGGTTGATCCGCACGCCGTACGGACCGGCCTCCAGCGCCAGGGTCCGAGTGAGCCCCACGAGCGCCATCTTGCTCGCGGCGTAGGCGCTGCGATGCAGCAGGGGCCGCTTGCCCGACATCGACCCGATGATCGCGATGCTGCCGCGACCCCGTTCGATCATGGCTGGGAGGACGGCGCGGCAGCACAGGTAGGTGCCGGTCACGTTGACGGCGAACGTGGCCTCCCAGTCCTCCGGCGCGATCTGCCACAGCGGCGCGCTGGGCCCACCGACGCCGCTGTTGGCGACGAGGATGTCGACGCTGCCGAACTCCTCCAGCGCACGGGCCGCCATCGCCTCAACCGCATCGACGGAGCGCACGTCGGTCGGGATGGGCAGCGCGCGCCGGCCCAACGCCCGCACCTCTGCCGCGACGGTATCCAGCTCGTCGGCCGACCGAGCAGCGAGCACCACGTCGGCGCCCTCCTCCGCGCACCGCACCGCGATGGCCCGCCCGATGCCGCGCCCTGCCCCCGTGACGACTGCGACCTCGCCCTGCAGACGCACGTCACACCTCCCGCAGCTCGCGACGGAGGAACTTGCCCGTCGGGGTCTTGGGGAGCTCGTCCAGGATCTCGACCAACCGCGGGTACTTGTAGGCCGCCATCCGTTCACGGCAGAACGCGATCAGCTCCTCCGGCGTGACAGCTGCCCCTTCCATCAGCGAAACGAACGCCTTGACGGTCTCGCCCCGGTAGTCGTCCGGGACGCCGACGACCGCGGTCTCACGGACGGCCGGGTGCTGGTAGAGCACGTCCTCGACGTCGCGCGGCCAGACCTTGTAGCCGCCCGCGTTGATCAGGTCCTTCTTTCGGTCCACGATGAAGAACCAGCCGTCCGCATCCATGAACCCGACGTCGCCGGTGTGGAGGCGACCGGCGGGCAGCGCTCGTGCCGACTCCTCCGGCTTCTCCCAGTAGCCCGGGACAACCATCGGTCCGGAGATGACCAGCTCACCGATCTCCCCGACCGGAACCTCGTCCTCTCCTTCGACGTCGATGACCGTGACCGCAGCGCCGGGCACCGGGAGCCCCACGCTGAGCGCCCCCGTACCCGGGTCGACGGGTCCGCGGACAGCCAGCGGGGTCAGGTGGCTGGGTGAGGTCGTCTCGGTCAGTCCGTAGATGTTGTGGATGTACGCACCCGTGAGCCGCTCGAACCGCTCGACGATCGCAGGACTGACCGGAGCGCCACCCGAGGCGACCTTGGTCATGCTCGACAGGTCGCGGTCGGCGAGTCCCGGGTCATCCATGAGCGCGATGAAAACCGTGATGGAACCCACGACGAACGAAGCGCGCCACCGTTCGGTGAGGCGCAGCGCCTCCTCTGGGTCGAAGCGGTGGAAGAGCACCAGCGGGGCGCCCGTCACCCAACTGACCGCCAGGTGCGCCACCAGGCCCGTGATGTGGAACAGCGGCGCCACGCCGAGCACGACGTCGCGGTGGTCGAGCTGGAACCAGCTGGCGTAGACCTGCGCGGTGTACGCCATACCGCTCTGGAGGTTCATGGCGCCCTTGGGGGGACCGGTCGTGCCGGACGTGTACGTGAGGACCGCGACGTCATCCGGCGACGGTCGCAGCGGCCTGATGACCGTGCCAGCCTCGAGGATCACCCCGAGGTCGTCCGTGTCCGGGCACGGCTGCTTCGGACCGACGCTGCGTGACACTACGTCCGGCAGCGGGTGTGGGAGCACGTCGGAGGGATGCGTGGTGATGACGCGGGTGACCGGCGTGTCCTCGATGACGTCCGCGACCACGTCGTGGTAGAGGCTCGTCAGGCACACCAGCACCGATGCGCCACTGTCGTTGAGGTGGTAGGCGAGTTCGTCACGCTTCAGCATCGGGTTGAGCGCAACCGGGATGGCACCTACCTTCCAGGCGGCCAGCAGAGCGATCGCCCACTGCGGGTCGTTCTGGAGGTAGATCCCGATGCGCGCCCCGGCCTCGAGGTTGCCGGCCCGCAGCGACGAAGCGAGGGCGTCCGAGTGCCGCTCCACATCCGCGAAGCTCAGGGTGTGGTCGAAGTAGTGGATGCAGGCACGCTCGGAGAAACGGTCCACCCTGTCGTACCACGCATCGAGCATGGTCCGGTATCGCACGGCGAGAGGATCACTGACGTGATCGGGGTACGCGTCGCGCCACGGCCGAGCCGCGTAAGGAGATCGACCGTCAGACCTGGTCGAGGAGGACACCTCAGTTCGAGTTCGCGATGTCGTCACGCGGAGTACCCGAACTCCATGATCCACCGCCTCACCGATGCCTGCGTACTATACGCATAGATGCTCGATCGAAGTCCTAGGTCACGATCGGTGATGGGGCCATCGACACGCCGAACTAGACCATGACTGGTACATCACCGTGCAGGGCCGCTACCTCGATCAGACCGCTGGGTTATCGCAGAACAGGCCTGCTTGCGCCCCGCAGTCCGGCGGCTCGACTCCGATGCTGGGTGCGGATGGCACGATGGGCACTAGCACGTGAGACGGGAACGCCTCCCCGTAGTGGAGCGTGTTGGTCGCGGGCGCGTTGAGCGGCATGTAGGTGTTCACGCGGGCGACGGGATCGATCCCGCCCGGATAGAGGATGTCTCGGTAAGCGTCGCCGTGGGTCTGCATGGGCATGATCGTCACAAGGTGCGGCGGGTGCAGGGCCGCGACGAAGTACTGGACCATGCCGACGTACGAGAGCCCGTACATCGCGACCGTGCCATCGCTCCATGGTTGCGCTGCGGCCCACTCGATGACGTCGTAGCCGTCCCTTGCCTCGGTCGCCGACAGCGGGTCGAGGTAGCCCTGCGAGCAGCCGGAACCGCGCACGCTGACCTCCAGCACTGCGTAACCGCGCTCGACCAGTTCGACCGCTCGGGCCGTGTTCAGCGACGCGTTGGAGTGGAAGCCCTCGCCCTGTCCGTAGGGACCGTACTCGAGAAGTGTCCCGACGCGTCCGGCCGGTAGATGGTCGCGCGAAGCTGAGTGCCGTCGCGGGTCGTGATGTACACCGGGCTGTCGGTCTTGACACCGTAGGCAGGCGCTGTGGCGTGTGCCGCGCCGCTGCTTCCGAGCACGAGCAGCGCCAGCACGCTGGCGAGGAGGTTCATCGGTCGTCGATCACGCAGCATGCCTACTCCCAACGGTCACCGCCTGCGGCGCTCGCGAACGGAGGGGCCGGCCAAAAGCAGCAGGGCGGCGGCGAGGGCAGAGCCGGACGCGCCCGTGGTGGGCAGGGGCTGACTGGCGGCCTCGGTGGAGGCTGCGACCCTTGCAGCCCCCAGCGGGGTGGAGGTCGGGGCCGGACCCAGCGGACGGCCCCCGGGTCCGTCGTTGAACGTCGGCCAGGTGCCGATCGGCGGCTGCTGGCTGACCCCCGGCTTGTTGTAGTCGCACACCCCGTCCGGGAACGCGGCCTGCATCCTGGCCCACTGGGCATCCGTGAACGTGACGTCGTAGTCGCCGCGGTCCAGGGGCTCGAGCTGGCACTTGAGCACGTCGTTGGTGGCCGGCGCGCCGGACACGATCCGGGGGCTGGCGCCGTATGGCATCGCTGTTCGACACGTCTCGGGATCCGTGACCCCCTGGCCCGCGATGTTGCCGTCGGGGAAGCACACGTCGACCAGATCCTCGGAGCGGGCGCGGGCGATCCTCACCGCCTTTGGGGCGTCGCTGGTGTCTGCTTCGACGTTGGTCAGCCACCGATCCATCTGACCAAAGACGTAGTCGGTGGTCTGATCGGTCGGGGTGAAGCCGGCTCCAGCAGCACGCACGATGACGTGGTTGTCGGCGTGGCCGTTGGCACGGACCAGGCGCTCCCGCATCGTGAAGGAGTGATAGTCACTGTGCACCTCGGCCGGCGACCACACACGGAAGTCGATGATCGCGGTCTCGGACAGCCCCCGGGATCCGTGGGTGACGCGTCCTGCCTGGTAGGCGATGCGGAGCGCCTCTGGGTCGGCTGCGGTGCGTTCGGTGATATGCCGGTAGTCGATGTCGAATCCGCCAATCTTCTCGTTCATATCCACGAATTGCTCGACCGTGATGGCCCCATCCTCCAGCGCACCAAGCCCGTACTGCACGCCGATGTTGTCGTAGGGCCGGCCCGCGAACCCATCGGCACGCTCGTTGCCGTAGACGTTGCTCATGAAGTCCTGCACGGTGCAGCGAACCCCGTCTGGGTTGGTGTTCGGGTCGTATACCCAGTCCGGTTGCTCGGCGACGGGTCGGTCCGCGAACTCCATCCCCCACGAGTCCGGGAGGTCACCGCCGACACAGCCGAACCTCGGGTCGAAGAGCTGCCACCCGAACGCGAAGACCTCCGCCCACGCCGAGCAGACGGTCGGCAGAACCTCGCCCATGACGGCATTGCGGGCGTGGTGGTCGGCCCACAGGTGAGGCGATCGACGGTCCATGTAGCGTTCGAGCAGGTCGCAGTCGATGTACTGCTGCACCGGGGACCAGTCGTCCGGGAAGCTGCAATAGGGCAGGATCCCGTCGTACAGGCCCGGGTACGACTCGGCGATCTGGTGCACGTTCACCGAGCCGCCCGAGCAGCCGATCCCGACCGTGAAGCGCGGCACCCCGTAGGACTCGGTGAGGTGCTCTTTGACCATGGCGGTGGACTCTGCGGATGTAACGGTATTGAAGTTGTTGCCCAGGATGCTGAAGGAGGTCGAGGCGACCGCCCAGCCACGCGACAGCGCCCGGTGGTCCAGCACGTCCGCCGGCAGGAGCTGGCGGTGGTCGGGATAGCCGTTGCCTCCGTGCTTCCAGTAGAGCTTGCCGTTCCAGCCACGCTGATCGATCCACGGCGACCAGTCGGGCTGCTGTGGGTCATATAGCACGGCGATGTCGTAGATCGCCCGGTCGATCACCCCGCGTTCGCGGCGGACGATGTAGGGCAGGGTGTGGCTCTCGTCGGTGGTGGTCGTCGCGACATCCGAGGGCGGGTCCGCCGGGTCCTCGAGCGGCTCGAAGCTGCCGGTCACCGTCGACCGGTAGAAGAAATCGAACGTCGTCGGGGCGGAGCAGTCCTCGTCGGTGGCCTCACCCAGGCCTGCCTCGAGGGTGGAGCACAGAAACGGTTCAAGGTGCGGGCCGGAGAAGATCGGACCCTCCACGGGATGGTTGACAACCTCCAGCGCTGCCCCGCGCCCGTCCCCCAGCCTCGCCGTGATCGTGCTGGTCCCAAGCGGCAGGCCGTCCACCAGGGCTGTCGGCCGCCCGTCCGGCAGCGCCCGGACCGGCACCTGTCTTCCCGCCACCTCCACCACGACATCACCGGCTCTCGCTGGCCCTCGTACCGCCACCAGCGCGTCACCCCCGGACACGAGATCGGCACGCGACGACAGCACCTCGAGCGCCACCCCGCCGGGGGTGGCGCCGCCCTCCGCCGCCGCGGCCACTACCGGCACCGCAACAGCCAGCATCGACGAGACCACGAGCCCCCAGCCCAAATGCCGCGTGCCGCCGCTCACCAGAACTCGAGCGTGCATCCCACCCTCCGGTGTCAGGCTCTCCCAGGATTTCTCGACGACGATACTAGACTATAGACGCTGGTACCGTCAATCGTCTACAACCTTCGGGGTGCAATAGCGAGTGAACGGCACGGTGCGTGGGCATCCCAGTACGGCACGCGCATGAGCCACCGCGGGTTCGGTTAGAGAGTCTGGGTTCCCTGGGTTCCGTAGAGTCGCGAGGATTCTCATGCTGCTGGGCTGTTGGATCGAGGGCACGAGCTTGCTCATGACCTCGACCAGCACTGTGTCCCGCTACCGCTACCGGCCCACCCACGCAGCAGCGCGTTCACGCGGAGCAGCAACGCCGTGGGCGGGATGGGTTGGACTCCGAGCTCCGGTTGCGGAGGTCTTCACGGAACGGTTGGGGTTCAGCCCTGGGACGTCGTCACGTCTCCGCGCGCTTGGATCTGCGGCGGCGGCCATTGCCGTCGCCGCGTGTGTCAGGGGCGGTCGTGATGCCGTGCAGGATGATCGAGGTCAGCTCTTCGAACGCGTTGGCCTCGGAGGTGGCCAGGCTGCGTAGGACGCGCGGATGCTGGAGGCGGGCGAGGCCTGCATCCAGCGTCTGCGCGACGAGGTACGGATGGACCGGGCGGAACACGCCTCTGTCGATCCCCTCCTGGATGACGCCACTGAGCACCGTGGCGGCGAACTCGTAGTGGGCGTTGAAGAGACGACGTGCCGGTCCGTGGTTCTCGATGTCTTCGGCGAAGGACACGCTGACGGAACGGATCTCCGCGATCGCGACGCCCATGAACGCCTGCACACGCTCGATGGGGTCATCCAGTTCTCGCAGCTGCTCATGAGCGCGTTTGCCCATGCGCTGCAGGAGCCGATCGAGCACGAGCAGGACCAGTTCGTCTTTGCTGTCTGCGAGTTCGTAGAGGGTGCGCCGTGAGCACCGCAACCGCTCGGCGAGATCTCCTACCGTGAGGTGCCGGAATCCCTCTTTAAGGATGATGGTTTCCAGCCCCGTGAGTATCTCCTCTTGGCGCTCGGTGAAGGGACCGGCTGCTATCGGTGCCGGCGGCGGCATTCGCGGGGCGAGGTCGGTGGCGAGATCAGACATGGGGAGAAGCTCCGTGGTATCGGATTAGGAACTAAGGTACCGCCTACTTCGCCCGTCTCGGACGACCCCGCGGGTGGCTCTCGGTGTTGGACCTAGTCGTCGCCGGTTCAGAAGCTCGTCCTCCAGCCAGGATCCGGTGTAACCCAGCGGCCATCCACGCAGCATCTGGTTACGCTGACTGCGTCGGCGCCCGAGCGATCTCCGGGGCCGAACCTCGGCGGTGGCACGTAGGGGGTCTGCCAGCCGTTCATCTTGGTTTCGATCGCGGACACGAACGTCTCCCTCGTCAGGCTCTGCCCGGTCTGTTCCAGCGCCTCGATGTAGAACTGCGTCATCACGTAGATCAACACCATCGCGTCTTCCGTCTCGGCCCCGGAGTCCGGGTAGTGCTTCTGCATGACCTGGGCGAACTCCCGGCCCACCGGTGTCTCGAGAGTGGGCGCTACCCCGAGCGTCTCGATGCCGTCGGCGGCGCCGCCGGTGGCCGTGGCGGTGATGTCGAGGTTCCAGCTGGCCCCCACCCCGGTCCAGATGGGGTCGTAGCCGAGCGTTCGGCCGTCGCGCAGCATGCACGATGCCCCGATGGGGCCCGCCATGACGAACACCACACCTACGTTGCGTGATTGCAGGTTGTTCACTTCGTTGGCGCAGGTCGCCTGGTTTCGATCGATGGGTTGCTCGAAGACAACCTCGAGGCCCTGTTCCGCGGCCGTGGCTTTGAAGACTTCCTTGGCATCTTGAGCCGGGCCGGAGGTCTCGAACACCACCGCGATGGTCCGGTCACCGGCACGCAGGTGGTTCTTGATGAAGCCTGGGAGGATGCGCGCCTGGGTGGTCCAGTACGGGAAGGGTGTGAACGTGTACCGCAGCTGCCTGGCCTGCTCGCCGGAGATGTTCCCTGCTACGAAGGGCACCCGGTCCTGTTCCACAAACCCCGCCAGGATCTCGTTGCTCTGGCTGATCAGGGAGAGGAACGCGAAGGTCTCGTCGCGGGCGCGACGCTCGTTGGCTCGGATGGTGCCGGCGTCTCCGGTGCCGTCGTCATAGGACTTGACCGCGAGTTTGCGGCCGTGGATACCACCTCTCTCATTGACCTCGTTGAAGGCGGCCTGTACCACGAGTTCGGCGTTACGGGCGTAGGTCGCGTAGGCACCGGTCTTGGGGTAGAAGAGCCCGAGCGTCACCTGGCCTGGCGTCACGCCTACCTCTCGGACCTGTTCCTGGGATGGTGGAGGTTGTTCCGGAGCTGGGCTCTCCTCAGCGCCGCGGCCCTCCTCGCTGTCCCCGCTGGTAGGGGCGGGCCCAGCGTTGCTACCTCCTGGCTGTGCTGCGGAGCCTGGTTGCGAGCCCGGCGCGCTGGTGTTCGCCAGGGGGGGCGCGGTCCTGCCGGGTTCTGTTAGCGCCGTTGCCCCGGATTCCGTGGCCGTCTCCGTCGGTGCGCTTGGTACCGCAAGCTGGTTGACGTCTCCGACGTCCGGGGCGGCGGCTTGGCCGTCGGTGACGCTGATGCCGGCGTTGCGGTACTTGCCCACCGAGCCGGCGCAGGCGGAGAGGGTCAACGTCAGGACGACCCCGATCGACAACGTCGTGACGGGGAACGGACGGCGTGTGACGTGCTCGCGAGTGGCGATGATGTTCATGGCTGTCCTCACATCAGGTGTCCGTTGCGGGAGTCGTTCCGGCGTGACCGCCCAGATAGAGAGCCGCGATCCGCTGGTCTTCGCTGAGGTTGGCGGCGGTTCCCTCCAGGGCGACGCGTCCGCGTTCGAGTATGTAGGCGCGATCCGCGACGCGGAGTGCCGCGCGGGCGTTCTGTTCGACCATGAGCACGGAGGTGCCCCTGTGCCGGATCTCGGTCAAAGCGTCGAAGACCTGCTCCACCAGCACCGGCGCCAACCCCAACGAGGCTTCGTCGACCATCAGCAGCCGCGGTTGCGCCATGAGCCCTCTACCGATCGCGAGCATCTGCTGCTGCCCGCCCGACAGGGCTGCGGCTATCTGATGGCGTCGTTCCGCGAGCACGGGGAAGAGCTCGAAGACCTCACCGAAGGAGGCTGGATGGTCGTCGTTGCGCCGGCGTGCGTACGCGCCCATCCGCAGGTTCTCCTCCACCGTCAGGTCGCCGAAGATGTGCCGGCCTTCCGGCACGTGGACCAGCCCCGCACGGACGCGGCGGTAGGCGCTGGTGCTGGACATGTCCGCACCGTCGAAGTGGATCTCGGCATCGGAACGCACGAGCACACCCGAGATCGTGCGCAGCAGGGTCGTCTTGCCGGCACCGTTGGCCCCGAGGACCGCGATCAGTTCCCCCTGCCCCACATGCAGGGATAGGTCGGTCAGGACGGCGACGCTGCCGTAGCCGCTGGTTTTGATGGTGGCGTCGAGCAGTGTCACTGCGAGGCTTCCGTGGCGGTCGTTCCCAGGTACGACTCGATCACGCGCTCGTCGTTGCGGATCGCCTCTGGGGGACCTTCCGCGAGCACGGTTCCGAAGTTGAGGACGTAGAGATGGTCGACCACGTTCATGGCGAGTCCCATGTCGTGCTCGATAAGCAGGATCGCCAGGTCCCTCTCGGCGTGGATGGTGCGCAGCGCCTGGCCAAGCTGCGCGGTTTCCTCGGGTCCGACGCCGGAGGAGGGTTCGTCGAGCAGTAGCAGTCGGGGGCGGCGCAGGAGCACGCATCCCAGCTCGACCAGCTTGGCGGTTCCGGTAGGCAGGTCTCGGACGGACGCACCCAAGAGGTCGGTGAGCTCGAGCAACTCGATCACGCCGAGGCGCTCCTCCCGGTCTCGTGCTTCGCTGTGTCGGGCGGTGGGTGTCAGGAGGCCCACCAGTTCCTCGCCCAGCCAGCCCACGTCTTGCGCGATCCGGAGGTTCTCGTCGACGGTGGCGAGCTTGTCCAGGCCGACGTTCTGGAACGTGCGGCCGAGGCCGGCCCGGGCCCGCCGGTCCGGGGGCCAGGCGTTGATACGACGGCCCGCCAGGCGGACGCGGCCCCGGTCGGGATGCACGAAGCCGCTGACGACGTTGAACAGGGTGGTCTTGCCCGCTCCGTTGGGGCCGATGAGGCCCACGAAGCCGCGCCTTGGTACGTGAAGACTGACGCTGTCCAGCGCACGGACGACACCGAACTGCACGGTGACGTCAGCCAGCTGCAGGATGGATCCTCGCCCACGGTCGTGAGCACGGCTTGGTCGTCCGCTGCGGTTGGGGGTCACGCGACCCCCTTCACTCGCGGGTCCGGTGTCGGCTCATCGAGTGCCTCGCGGATCGCGACCACATCGTCCTCGATGTCGTCGAAGCGGTCACGGAGCTCCTCCAGTGCCTCACGCATGGCGCGCGTGTCGTCATAGCTGTGCATGCTCGTGCCGATCATCACCAGCGCGATCCCGCCGATCCCGCCGCTGGCGAGGTAGGCGAGCTGGACGGCGACCACCGGCGTGGACTGAACGCCTACCCAACCCCCTGCGATGGTGGCGAGTCCGGCGGCGATCACGATCCAGCCCAGGGCTTTGCGTGGGGGCATGTCAGACCTCCTCTGTGGATACGCGTGTGTCTGTGGCGGACGTTCGGTGGTGTGTTAGGCGTCGGATCAGCTGGCTGATGGCGTGCAGCTGCCCGTTGATGCCGCGCGGTTCCACGAGGACGACCAGCAGGATCCCCAGCGGACCCAGCAGGCCCACGATCCGCCCCAGATCACCGAGCAGGATCGGCACGGCGCCCAGAGCCGCGGCGGCGAGGAGCGAGCCCCACACGGGTCCACGACCACCGAGCAGGACCGCCGACAGGTAGAGGATCGAGTGGCCGGGCGGGAAGACCGCGGGTCCGGCTTGGCCGATCGCCAGAACGGTGATGCCGCCCGCCAGTCCCGCGGTGGCGCCCGCGAACAGGAACGCGAACAGCTTGTGCGCGCCGACGTTGATGCCGTAGGAGGCGGCAACCTCCTCGTCGTGAGCCACGAGCCGGCTGGCCTCACCGATGGCCGATGCGCCCAGCCGTCGGGTGGCCGCGCTGACGGCCACCACGAGCAGGATCACGGGAACGACGAAGGCGTTGCTGTCGCGTATGTCGAAGCCGAGGAACGAGAAGTCGGCCAGGGGCACGCCAGCGCTGGATGGCACCAGCCACGGTTGGACGAACAACCAGCGATCGGCGGCGAAGCCGAATGCCAGCGTGGTGATCGCTAGCGCGAAGCCGCGGATGCGCAGGGCCGGTAGGCCGATCGCCAGGCTGGCCAGGACGGCGGCTGCCATTCCGGCGAGCACCGCGAGCGGGAGCGGCAACCCGACGTCAGCGTTTACGCGGGCGGTCACGAACGCGCCGATGCCGACGAAGGCAACCTGTGCCACCGACACCTGACCGGTCCAGTGGACCAGCGCGTGCAGGCCAGAGGCGACGAGCATGGTGATCCCGGCCGTGATGATAACGGCGTTGCCGAAGCTGCCGAACAGGCGAGTTAGCAGAACCAGAGCCGCTGCGACTAACAGCGGCGCCGTGAGGCCGGCAACCCGTCTGGTCGTCGCCCATCCCACGGGGGATGCAGCTGTGCGGGGCGGCCGCTCGGTTGTGCTGGTGTCTGCGGTCATCAGACCGTCCGTCCGGCGAGTTGCGTGGGTCGTAGGGTCAGGACGGCAACGATGACCACGACGAGAACCGCCTCAGGCAGGCCCGGTTGGTTCGTGATCTGGGTCAGGGCGGACTCGGCCATCCCCAGCGCCACGCCGGCCCCGAGGCTGCCCGCGACGTTGCTCATCCCTGCCAGTAGCGCCGCGGCGAAGCCACGGATGGCGAGCAGTGTCATGAAGAAGACGTGGAAGCTGACGAGTGGAGCCACCAGCACGGCGGCCAGTCCGGCCAGCGCGCCGGCGACCGTCCAGGTCACAAGGTCGACCAGTAGGACGTTGACGCCCATCAGCTCCGCGGCGTACGCGTCGGTCGCGCTGGCGCGGAACAGCAGACCCGCCCGCGTGTAGCGGAACAGCGGTACGAACAACACCGCGAGCACCACTAGGGTCACAAGCACGAGCAACCGTGGCCCGACGAAGCTCAATCCCAATACGTCTAGGCGGAGATCGGCAAGCGGTGCCGGAGCGAAGTAGGGAGTCGGCCCCCAGATCTCCAGCCCGACGAATAGCAGTACGCCGGCAACCGCCAGCGTGCCGATCAGCATGGTCAACGGCTCGTGTCGGCGCTTGGCCAGAACCAGCAGCGTGGCGCCTCCGATCACCCCCGCGGCGGCGACGCCGACCATCGCGGCGGTGAAGTAGGGCCAGCCTCGCTCCGTTGCGAGCGTGTAGGCGAGGAACGCACCGATCATCCCGGTCTCGGCGTTCGCGAAGTGCAGCGTGCGTGACTTCTTGAACACCAGTGCCAACCCGACCGCGACCAGCCCGTAGATCGCGCCGATCACCAGCCCGTTCGTCAACACGGAGCGCACGTCAGCCTCCCTGCGCTGTTCGGTTCACAGGAACTCCTCGCGGCTGCGGATGAGCTCCAGGACGGCTCCTCCCGCCCGTCCCATCAGGCCCAGCGATCCCACCCCCGCCAGTGCGAGGTAGACCCCGGACAACGACACCGTTCGTGTGTCCGACGTCTCGGGAGCCGCCGCAGAGACGGTGGTCTCGGGTCCGGAGGGCCGCGGCTGGACTCCAGGGCTGGGCTCCGCGACGAGCGGGGCGGCTAGCTCCGGCGCTGGCCCAGGCTGACGGGGTGGCGGTGCTGGCGCGAACGTCGGCAAAGGCTCAACGGCAGCGGTGGGGCTGGGGCTGGGAGTCACGCTGGCTTGTGGGGGCGGTGCTGACGGCGGCGGGTCGGGCGGCGCTGGGCTCGCGTCGTAGGCGAACGTGGCGCCGTCGCGCAACGCCGAGCGGAACACGACCTGGTAGCTGGTCGCACCGGCCTCCGGGTCGGGAGCGATGACCAGGCCGTGCGCTTCCGCCGCAGCGAGATCCGACACCAGTGGCGTCAGGTCGAAGTAGAAGCGGTTCGCCTCGACCTCCAGGATGCCCGGTACCGCGGTGCCGCCGCAGTCGTCCTGAGGGCGGTCCTGCCACGCCATCGGCGCCCCAGGTTCCCAAGTCCCGGTCACCACGCACGCGATCAGGTGCGCCTGGTCCACGTTGAGGTTCTGGGCCTCAGGATCGATGCCTAACGAAAGGTCGAGCCGGGATACCGGTGCCGCGCCGCTCGACGGAGGCAGCACGACGCCGATGTAGGCGACCTTGTCTGGCTGAGCCGTCCACGAGACCGGTAGCTGATCCTCCTGGATACCGCTGAGCGGCGAGAGCGAGGGGGCGCGTTCGTCCTCCAGGCGCCATGCCCATCCTTCTTGGGACACCGTGACGTTCTCTTGAGCCAAGCCGGGCACCGAAGCGACCGTGATGACACCTCCGACCGCCAGTGCAGCGCCGAGCGCCGCGTGCACAAGCGGCCGCATCGTCAGTACCTGTTCCGCGCTGCGGACTTGTCGGTCACCGCGAGCCCACGCACCCTGTCCCTCCTGACGGAACCAGGCGGGATACTAATCGAGAGATTGTAGTACCGCAAGAGGTTTCGAGGTTCACAGTCCGAGCGAGCGCCCGATCAGCTCCTTCATGATCTCGGTGGCGCCGCCATAGATGGTCTGAGCGCGACTGTCCACGTAGAGCTTGGCGATGGGGTACTCGCCCATGAACCCGTAGCCGCCGTGCAGCTGAACGCCCGTGTTGACCGTGTGCAGCTGCAGCTCGGTGGTCCACCACTTGGCCATCGCGGCCTGCTCGGCGGTCAGCTCACCGTCGAGGTGTGCCGCGACACAGCGGTCCACGAAGACCTGTGCGATCTGCATCTCCGTGGCGATCTCCGCCAGCCGGAACCGGGTGTTCTGGAAGCTGCCGATCGTCTGCCCGAACGCGGTGCGCTGGGTGACGTACGTCAGGGTCAGTTCGAACGCACGCCGGATGGCACCGAGCGCATTGATCGCCAGAACGAGCCGCTCCTGGGAGAGGTTCTCGACCAGGTAGTAGAAGCCGCGACCCTCCTCCCCGAGCCGGTCGGTCACGGGCACACGCACGTCGTCGAAGAACAGCTCCGAAGTGTCCTGTGCCTTCATGCCGATCTTGTCGAGGTTGCGTCCCCGGGCGAACCCCGACATGCCGTCCTCCACCACGAGCAAGGTGAGGCCGCGGTGGCGGTCGCCGGAGGTCCTGGCGACCACGATCACGACATCTGCCAGTTGACCGTTAGAGGTGAAGGTCTTGGAGCCGTTCAGCACGTAGTGGTCGCCGTCACGCACGGCACGCGTAGCGATGCCAGCCAGGTCGCTGCCGGCACCGGGCTCGGTCATCGCGATCGCACCGATGAGCGTGCCTGCCACCATGCCGGGAAGCCAGCGCTGCTTCTGTTCGGCGGTACCGAGCTTCTGGATGTAGGGCGCGACGATGTCGCTATGCAGAGAGAAGAAGGGCCCGGTTGCCAGCGACCAGGACTGCTCTTCGGCGAGGATCGCAGGGAACCGGAAGTCGTCGACGCCGGCTCCACCGTACGTCGGCTCGACGCTGTGGCACAGGTGGCCCTCGGCCCCGGCACGTTCGAAGACCGCGCGGTCGACCACCCCCGCCTCTTCCCATGCGGCATGGTGGGGCACGACCTCCTTGGCGAGGAACGCGCGCACGCTTTCGCGGTACAGGTGGTGCTCCTCCTCGAAGAGGTCGCGAGCCAGCATGCTCAGACCTTCTCGTAGAGGGTCACCACGGCGGCGCCCCCGAGACCGATGTTGTGCTGGACGGCTCGAGTCGCACCGTCGACCTGGCGTGCTTCGGCCTCGCCACGTAGCTGCCAGGTCAGCTCGGCGCACTGAGCGAGACCCGTGGCGCCAAGCGGATGCCCCTTGGAGATGAGCCCGCCTGAGGGGTTGACAACCCAGCGTCCTCCGTAGCTGGTCTCGCCTGCCTCGATGAGCTTGCCGCCTTCGCCCTCGCCGCACAGGCCCAGCGCCTCGTAGGTGATGATCTCGTTGGGTGAGAAGCAGTCGTGCAACTCGATGACCTGCGCATCCAGTACGTCGAAGCCGGCTTGTTCGTAGGCGCGGCGAGCAGCCGTGGCGGAAAGGTCTGCGCCAACGACCTTTATCGCATCGCCCTCATAGGACGATGCCAGGTCCGTGGCCATCCCCTGCCCCGCGATGTGGACCGCCCGGTCGTCGCAGTCGAACCGCGAGAGGGCGTCCTCGCTCATCAGCACCGCCGCAGCCGAGCCGTCGGACGTGGGGGAGCACTGCAGCCTGGTCAGCGGCGCGTCCACCATCGGGGCGGTGAGGATCTGTTCGAGCGTGTAGACGTCCTGGAACTGGGCATAGGGGTTGTTCGCGGAGTGTCGGTGGTTCTTCTCGGCGACCATGGCGAACTGTTCCACCGTCGTGCCGTACCGGCGCATGTGGTCATCCGCAGCTCGGGCCCACATCTGCGGGGCCATCGGGGCGTCGGTCGGATCGTGCAACTCGTGCAATCGTGAGACGTGCCGGTCCAGTGGAGAGGCGCGGTCGTGCGCGTCGAGGGAGAGCGAGCCTCGCTGCATCTTCTCGAACCCGACCGCCAGCGCTACATCGACGAGGCCTCCGGCCACCGCCTGGCGCGCCAGCCACAGGGCGGTCGATCCTGTGGCACAGTTGTTGTTCACGTTGGTGATCGGCACGCCAGTGTGGCCAAGTTCGTAGATCGCGCGCTGTCCCGCGGTCGACGGGCCGTACACGTAACCGACGTGGACAGCCTCGACGTCGGTGTACCGGACGCCGGCGTCCTCCAAGGCTCGCTCGCTGGCTACCCGGACCATGTCGGGGTAGTCCCACGCACTGGTTCCGGGTTTCTCGAACTTCGTCATGCCGACACCAGCGACGTAGACGGCACGGGTCATCCGTCGGCTCCTCCGTTGAGGGATCCGCCTCGGAGGTTGCGCGCCCCCGAGTCTTGACAACTACTACTTGTACGGTACCAAGCTATAGCCTATAGTACCGTCGTAGGTCTTCCAAGTGGGGAGTGGCGGAAGTGCTCTTCGAGCGTCAGGTGGGGCGGGTCGTGGTCGCCGATCCAGATGGTGGCGGATCTCCAAGGAACGACCAGCGCCGCGGGCGGCCGACCGCGCCAGACACGACCCGAGCCTGACGTGTCGATCGACCCTGTCGCCGCGATGGCCGCCAGTGTGCTGACGTCCGAGTCCAGTTGGGACCCAGACGACGTGATCCTGTACCACTTAGGGGTTGGGGCGGGGGTCGGTCCCGGTCGAGCCACAGACGCCAAGGAACTTGCGTACATCTATGAGCGCGACCTCAAGGTCCTGCCCTCGTTCGCCGTCGTCACCATCCTGGAGGCCGTTGCCGACATCAACGTCGTCGATGGCATCGATATCGCCCTGTCGCGGGTCCTCCACGGCGAGCATCACCTCGAGCTGCATCGACCGCTCCCCATCTCCGGAAGGGTCCGGAGCACCTCCAGGGTCTCCGCGGTCTACGACAAAGGCAGCGCTGCGCTGCTCTTGCTCGAGATGCAGAGTTCGGACTCCGACGGTCCGCTGTTCACCAACCGCTTCTCGATCTTCGCGAGGGGTGAGGGCGGGTTCGGTGGGGAGACGGGGCCCAAGGCTGTCGAAGACGTGCCGAAGCGACAGCCGGACGCGGTCGTGAGGTCCTCGACGTTGGAGCACCAGGCTCTGCTCTACCGCTTGACCGGCGACAAGAACCCGCTCCACGCCGACCCGTCCTACGCCGCGAAAGCGGGGTTCGATCGACCGATCCTGCATGGCTTGTGTACCTATGGCGCGGTGTGCAAAGCGGTCGTCGATGAGCTGCTCGACGGCGACGTGACCCGTGTCGCGTCCTACCAGGTCCGCTTCGCCGGTGTCGTCTACCCCGGCGAGACCATCGTCACGGAGATGTGGCGAGAGGCGGATCGCATCGTCGTCCACGCCACGACCACCGAACGAGGGACACCCGTGCTGTCGAACGCATCGGTAGCACTGCGCTGAACATGCCCGACTCGGAACAGGAGAGGAACATGAGGATCAGCCAGACGCTCGCCCGCAACGCGCAGGTCGCACCCCGAGACACCGCGACCATCTTCGGAGACCGGCGCAGAACCTGGCCGGAACACCGAGACCGCGTCGCCCGACTCGCCTCCGCCCTGCGTCGCATGGGCATGGGAGACGGTGACCGCGTAGCGATGTTGGCGCTGAACAGCGACCGCTACCTCGAGTGGTACTTCGCCGTCTCATGGGGCGGAGGCGTCGTGGTGCCGATCAACATCCGTCTCGCTCCGCCGGAGATCGTTCACTGGTTGACCGACTCGGGGGCATCCATCTTGTTCGTCGACGACACCTTCCTCCCAGTCGTGCCCAAGCTCCAGGAAGCAGTCAGCACGCTCCGCCACGTCGTCCACGTCGGTGATGGCGATCCGCCCGAAGGCACGGACGGTTTCGAGCAGCTGATAGCCGACAGTGACCCGATCCCCGCCAGCGAGGGACGCGGTGATGACCTCGCGGGCCTCTTCTACACCGGCGGCACCACGGGCAGGTCCAAGGGCGTGATGCTCAGCCACAACAACCTGCTCAGCAACGCCTTCCACCTCGTGCCTGCCGTCGGCTTCGGGCCCCAGACGGTCTACCTCCACGTCGCTCCGATGTTCCACCTCGCCGACGCTGCCGGCATGTACGCCGTCGCGCTCGCCGGAGCCACCCACACCTTCGTTCCCGCTTTCGCCCCGGCTGCGGTCATCGAAGCGATCGAGGCTCACCGGGTCACCACGACGCTGCTCGTACCCACCATGATCGCCGCTCTGACCCAGGTCCCCGATGTGGAGCAGCGGGACCTGTCGTCGTGGGAGCAGCTGCTGTACGGCGGTTCGCCGATGTCGGAAGCTCTCATCGATGGCATCTTGAAGCTCGTACCGCAGCTGAACCTGGTTCAGGCCTACGGCCAGACAGAGGCCGCACCGGTCGTCACGCTGCTGCCTCCAGAACGTCACACCTTCTCCGGACCCCTCGCTGGCAAGACCCGATCGGCAGGCCAAGCAGCCTTCGGTGTCGAGGTAGCGATCCTCGACGAGGAGGACCAGGAGGTGCCGCGAGAGACGGTCGGGCAGATCTGCGTCCGCGGAGACAACGTCATGATCGGCTACCTCGACCGGCCCGACGAGACGGAGACCGCGCTCCGCAACGGCTGGCTGCACACAGGAGACGCTGGCTACATGGATGACGACGGCTTCGTGTTCGTGGTCGACCGTCTCAAGGACATGATCGTCACCGGCGGAGAGAACGTCTACACGGCCGAGGTCGAGAACGCACTGGCTAGCCACGACGCCGTGCTCGAGTGCGCCGTCATCGGGATACCGAGCGACGAGTGGGGCGAGCAGGTACACGCGATCGTGCGGATCGCGCCCGACTCGGACGTCTCCGAAGCGGAACTCCTCGCTCATTGCAAGGAACAGATCGCCAACTACAAGTGCCCTCGCAGCGTCGACATCAGACAGGACGAGCTACCGAAGTCCGGTGCAGGCAAGATCCTCAAGCGCGAACTTCGCGCCCCCTTCTGGGAAGATCAGGACCGCGCCGTGCACTAGCAAGCCTCAGTTGACGACGGAGCGACACCTGAGTATCAGCGGCAAATCCCGTAAGGCGCGGGCCACTCTGACGGCCGTCGCAGCGCTCATCATGCGCGTCACGATCGCACCGTCGGTGTCGGCGTACAGCGGACCACCCCTGGAGCTTGCATCTACCCACACGGAACCCGCGGCGATACCTGGACAGGTGCGTAACCGGGACCGTGTCGTTGGTCCGCGGTCCACACCGCCCCACAGCCAGCTGGTCCGGCGATGACGGGGCCGACCACTCCGCTGACGCCAGCAGGCATCGAGGCGGAGCTGCGCCGTCTGTTTCCGCTGTACGAGCACATCGGGCTCCGGGTCGAGTCGCTGGGCGACACCATCGTCTGTGCGGTGCCCTTGACCGAGGCCAACTCGAACCACCTCGGCGGCGTCCACGCCGCGGTCCAGTGGGCTGTGGCCGAAGCGACCGGCGGGGTGGTGTACTTCGCCCACCCTGAGTTCGGGCCGTGCTGGATCGCTGTCCGGAACGTCACCATCGAGTTCCTCAAGGTGGCGAGGACCGATCTCAGGGCGGAGGCCACCTGCGGGGCGGCGGCGGTGGCCTCGATCGCCGAGCAGCTCGACGGCCGTGGGATCGCTGAGTACGCGATCGACATCTCACTACGTGACACCGCCGACCAGGTCGTGACCACCGCGGTCGGCCACTACTACCTGCGCCGCACGACGGGCGATCGCGAGACCGTGTCCCGACCCGCACGCCCGTCGACCCGTAGAGCGACAGGTTCCTCAGCGAAGTCCCGATGAGCGTCACCGGGTTCACCTATCAGGATTCCGATCCGGACCTGACCACGATCTCCCCTTGGATGCTCCGGTGCTCGAACGCCAAGTCACGGATCCACAGCGAAACCCTGTCAGCCCCGAGGCCTCCATCAACGAACGATGCGATGCAGGGGATCGACCTGGAGCCTTTGAACAGGGTTGCACGCACCACCGACTCTGATCGAGTTCGCTTCGAAGTCAACACTTCGCACGTCCCTCGCGCCCGTGAACCGGTTGCTGCCTCGGGTGTTGTCGCGGATCGTGAGGCTCGACGGCGAGCATCGACGAAGTCGCACTGCGCATGCTTGCGCTACATCGCGCAACTGACCATGGCGCCCCGGTCGTGTCTCTACCCTGCCAGTCGTGCGGCACTTCGCTCCTCAGCGCTGCTGGCGACGGCAGCTGGCTACGACCCACAACCCGTCACGCGTGCACCCAGTGCGGGGAGGTGACGCGTACGCGTCGACGTAGCTTCGACAACCCCACCGCCGAGAAGGGACCATCGGCGTAACTCATGCCGCAGGCGTGCTACGCCCGCGGGGTAGCCGGCGAATCTAGCCATCCTCCGTACGTCGGGGTGGAGAACATCGAGTCGGCGGGACAAGATGTGATCGGCTCCGCCAGCTGCTGGCGTCGTTCCAACAGGATTCCAACAACTCCAGGGCACTACATGCTGGTAGATGCTCGCTTCTCGCCGCTACCTTCCACTCAGGCTGAGGAGAAGAACCGTGCCAGAGCGGCTCAGAGACGCGGAAACCGGAGCTTTCGCGCCGGGAGCGTGTGGAGCGGACGACGGGATTCGAACCCGCGACCCCCACCTTGGCAAGGTTGTGGTCCACCCCTCGTAGCCATCGGCTGAGACGCCCACGTAGCGCGCCCAGCTCCGCGGATTTCACGTTTCGACGCTGGTCGAGGCGGGGGGCGTGGGAACGGATTCCCTCAGGATTCCCTCAACTGCCGACCGGCTCCACCGTCGCGTCGGTGCGTAACTCGGTGTCACTTTTTGGCGGCTGTCGGACCTCTCACTCACGGAGGCCTCAGGAGACAGCCATGCCACCACCGGACGACCCTACGCGGCAGCCTGGCCGAGGTGCGACGGCCACACCGGACGATGTCTGGACCATCGAGGACTTGGCGGCGTACTTCAAGGTGACACGAAGGACGATCCGGGAGTGGCGCGAGACTGATCCCACGTTCCCGCGTCCGTTGGAGCTTCCCGGCCGTTCGGTGCGCTGGTTCCGGGGTGACGTCGTCGATTGGGTCGCGACGCTGCGTGGCGAGGTGGCGTCGTGACCGCCCGTCAGGACCGCAACCATCCGGTCAAGAGCTACACCGACCCGCGCATCGAGATCTACGCACCGACCGACACCTCTCCCTACTACCGCGTCTACGGCTACGACGGCGCCGGCCGACGTGTCGTCGACACCACCGGGGGACGCACGCTCCGAGCGGCGCAAGACAAGGCGTCCAGGATCGCCAAGAACCTGCGCCGCAACCGCCGTCAGCACAGCGCCGACCCCAGTCGAGTCCTGGCACACGCCGAAGCCGCCTCCTGGCTCGAGCCCGCCAACCACCGGACCCGGGAGAACAAGCCCTGGTCGACACGCCACGCCGAGAACATGGACCGTGAGTGGCGACTGAGGATCAGTCCCCACATACCCACGCGCGCAAGCGTCGCCGAGCTGGACGACAAGCAGCTGTGGATCAGGATCCTCAACCAAGCCCAGGACAACGGACTGTCGTCCTCAGCGCTACAGAAGACAGGCCAAACCTGCCGCAGCTTCATCTCGTGGCTGATGGACCGCGGGCTGCTCGACCGCAACCCGATGCGGGGCGTGCGCTACTCGGTCACGAAGGCCGACAACCAAGGCCTCGACCCCAAGACCGTCCATCCCGACCAGGTCCCGAACTGGGACATGGTCTACGACCTCGCCACCTGGCTGGCGTGGCTCGCGTGGCCGAACCGACCAACCGCAGGAGGTAACCGTCGCCACGACATCGTCGGGCCCCAGGGCCGGGGCCTGCAACCCGTACTCGTCGCGACCACCGGCCTGCGCAACGGTGAGCTGTTCGCCCTGCGGACGAGCCGCATCGACATCACCGGCCTCGAGATCCGCATCGACGAACAACTCGTCGAGGAGGACTCCGGCAACCGCTCCATCACTCCGCCCAAGCACGGCAGCATCCGAACGGTGACCTTCGCCGGCTTCCTCGAGCACGACCTCAAGGAACTGATCGACTACCGCCGCTGGATCTCAGGCGAGCCCGACCCCGTTGTGTTCCCCGCCCCGCAAGGAGCCTGGGAGTACCGCCGCAACTTCAACCACCGATTCCGCGCCGCCGCCAGCCGAGCGAACTGGCCGCGACACATCACCTGGTACTCGCTGCGCCACCTCTACGGAGCCACCATGTTGCGCACGCTCCCACTGGAAGTCGTGTCCAAGCTTATGGGGCACCACTCCCCCGACTTCACCGCCAAGCGCTACCTCTCACCCCCAGGTCGACTGGTTCGACGGCGCCCGCGCCGCATCCCGAGAACTCGATCCATTCGATCTCTGACCCCTGCTGAGGCCTAGCACGCCGATCTTCATGACCCGTTACCCATGCCGAGTGCGTCAAGCTCTGGCCTTGCGACACTCGGCACGGAGCAACGTCAGAGCCTCAACGGCTTGAGCGGCGTCCGCCACGAGTGCCGGCGGGTAAGCCGGTCGGAGGCCAGGCAGCGAGGAGTGCGCGTTCTCTTCCTCGTACTCCTCCTGGAAGCGGCGCAGCCCCTCAAGCGTGTCGGCGACGACCTCCATCGCCCGGTTTGCCTCGCTCCAGTCGCGGTCGAGCTGAGCGGCTCGCGCCATAGCGTCCATCGCATCCGAGAGGGTTGCGAGCGCGGTCGTGACTTCTGCTGCCGTCAAGCTGGTCGGTGAGACCTCAACATCGTCGGCGACGCCTAGACCGATGAGTGCGCATGCGTTCATGGCGAAATCTGCCGCCTCCTGGGTGGGGTTCGGTCCACATCCGGCCATCTGTACGAACACGATGAGCACGAGCAAGCGTCGCATTAGGACTCGCCTATGGCAGCCAGGTTGCCCCCGGCAGCCTAGACGCCCCGCACGTCAGTCCTACGCGGGCCGGTTGTCGTCGTGTGCCGGTTCAACAGTTCTTAGCTAAGCCAAGGAAACGGACGAGTGACGCAACGCGGATGGGTAGACTCGGATGGGCGGTGGAGCAGCCGTGGGTGATGAGAAGCACCGCGTCGTAGGAGCGCTCCGCCGCCTACAACACGCGATGGCTGACCCGACCGTTTGGCTGAATGTCCGCCGACCTTGCGGTTGAATCAGACGGGCCCGCCCGAGACGTGTCGGAACGGACCAACATCCCACTCAGTGGGGAGTCGTCGACTCCACGCGCTCCTGCTCGCCGCCCCATCGGCGATTGCGGCCAGAGAGCGACGATGGCCAACCGCCACAGCGACACCTCCGGGGCCTCCCCCGCTGCAATCCAACCCAGGCGAGGGGAAGCCGACGATAAGGAACCCGAGTCGGAAAATTGGCGACACGGCTGCGTACAGGATCAGAGCGATGGTCCAACCACCTTCCTTCCGACGCATCGGAGCACGCGCGCACCGAGCTGATGGACGCGGACCCACAGCCGGCTAGAATCATTCCCCGATACTTCGAGCTCGCGCACCATCATCATCCCACCTCGAGAATCGATCTCACCTACCTCACGCCGGCCTTCAGCGGGACCGTGCGGTGGTGGAGCGCAAGCACCTCGGCGGCGATCAGTATCTCTGTTGGAGGTCAGGCTGATCGAGCTCCTCGGAGAGCGCATCGACGGCGTCGAGCGCCCCCGCGAAGGTTCAGTATTGCTGCGACGGCTGACGGCGAGCACGTGGGCGGCGCCGACGACGAGGGCACCGCACAATACGGCCCGCAGCACGAACCGAGCGACTCGGCTGAGCGGCCACCGCATGGGGGGATCGAACCGACCACGCCGCGATGGGATAGCGAAAGCTCCAACGGCCCGTGACTGTCCGCCACGGTCGACGGCGCGGAAGCTTGATTGCACGCCGGCGAAGGATGGGAAGGGCTGCTCGGAAGTCCGGCAGACCTACCGCGACGCGGAGCTGGTCGCGTGCGCTACTGCGCCGCCATGCCTTCTCGCGGGATAGCCCGCCGATGCGGTGGACGCGCCAAGGCCGGCGACGGCAGGGGCGACGGCGACGACGTAGGCGATGGGTACCGGGCTCGGTGCCAAAATGGGGCATCCGGGCGAGAGTCGCCATCGGCGAGGTCGCTGTATTCAGTACGGCATCGCCGAGCCACCAACCGACGATGCCGATCTGCATGATTGTCGATGTCGGGTCCGAGATACGCAGACCTGCAGCAGCGTCGGCGCAGCGGTCTTCGTCTCGCCGAAGCGCGAGCTCTTCGAGCCACTGCGCAACGAGAACGTCGGGCGGAAGTGTTGGCGCCAGAGGTCTACGGCGCGCCGCTCGAACATTGAGCAAGCTCATGCTCCGCGGCTCGAAGTTTCGACCTGGCAGTGGCCAGGTTCTGCTCCGCGGCTCGGATGGCGATCGGGGCTTCCCTGAGCTCCTTCGCAATCCGCTTCTGCTCAGGGTAGAAAGCCTTGTAGCACTCCTCGCCACCCCTGTTGGGCCCATTCAGGCCACAGGCCGTCCTTTTGATCATCACCTCTACTTCGTCCTCCTTGGCTCGGGCAAGCCGCGCTCGGGCCGCGGCAAGCGTCGCCTCCGCAGACGCGACCGACTTCCTGGCGTCGGCCACGCGTTCTTGATCGCACGGGGCGCGGGAGAACGTCAGGTCGACGGCGCGATTGCGCGCGCGCGCCGCCGGCGTGGCGTTGTCGCCCGTGATCCGCGCCATGGGGTCGTCGAGCGCTCTGAAGGTGAACCCAGCGCCGGCGAGCTGGCGGGCGAACCGCACGACCGATCGCGCGCGCTCGAGTCGCAGGGCGCCGGTCGGTGCTGCCCTCCTCGCTGACGCAGTCCGTGACGCCTACGGCGAAGCCGTTCTCGGCCCTCGAAACCTCGAAGGGGCGTTGCAAGATGAACTTGCGCAGGAACCGCTCATGCGCGGGCTTAAGCGTGGCGTCGCCGGGGCTGAAGCCGGTGAGGCGGAAACGGTTGCCACTGCCCTCGATGTCGCCGTCGTTCTTCCGCGCCTGCTCGCGCTCATCGGGTCGATAGTTGCACCGCGGTGGTGTGGGCTTCGGTGGCGGCTTCGGCTTCGGACCGCCCCTCAGTTTGGCATCGAGCGCGGTGAGCGTTCGCCTCCCGGCCTCGTGGCCGCTCGGGTACGGGACGCTGTGGGCCTCCTGAAACTGCCGCACCGCGGCTTGCGTCGCAGGCCCGTAGTTGCCGTCCATCGACCCGTCCGAGTGGCGTGAGCGTCCTGGCATGTATCCGACTTCGCCCAACGCGTCTTGCATCACCGCCACACCATCGCTCTGCTCGCCGCGCGTGAGCGGTGGGCTATTAGTGGCCGCTGAGGTGACCCTGTTGTTGCCACTGAGCTTCGGCGAACGAAGGGGCGCCGGCGCCGGCGTTCGTTGCACGGGCGCAGGGACGAGCGCAGGAACCAGGGGCATGCGTTGCAAGTCGTCGTCTTGCATCGCCGACTGGCCGCAGCCGCCGCAGCCTCCGCCACACGTGCAGCGGCCAGAGCTCATTCGCTGCACGACGAGACCCGCCACCGCGCGGTTTCCGGCGGATCGCTGGAGCGCGAACAGCGGATGTTCGGTCGGGGCGGCGCGCAGGCGGGCAGACGTCGTCGTGCTGGCGGACCCTGGCGCCTTCAAAGGACCGTCGGGTGACCGTGGCGTCTGCGCCCGCAAGTATGCCTGGCGAGAGCGGGCCAGCGTCGCGGGGGCCACGTCGTCTCTATCGTCGCTGCTGCCGCCTTGTGGACCTAACCGCATCCCAGCCAGATGATCGACCTATACCTATACGGATCTAAGCACTGGTTCGGTCGTCGAGCAACGAAGACTGCCCGATCGGGCATAACCGGACACTCACCCCACGCGACTCAGACGCCGTGCTCCGTAGTTACGCGGCCGATCAATCTCGCCCCCGTCGTTCCCGGGTGCCGCTCAACCCGGACGGTCCGTACGCGCACAGCACCCGTAGATCCGTGCCATCGGAGCCGACCCACAGCACCCAACGTTCGGCGCGCACCTGCTCATCGGCGGTGACCTCGTAGTCGCCCTCCAAACGCCAAACCGCCGCCCCCTCGACTTCGACGGTGTCCCCGGTCACCTCCACGGGCATCGGTCGCCCATCCGGGTAGATGCGGAACAGTTCGCCGAGCGCGACCAGGCTCGCCTCCTCGAACGTTCCCAGCGGACCGTCCGCCTCCGTGGCAGCAGCTGTGAGGGCAGGACACTCAGCAGGATCCGCCGTCGTCCCGGACCCGCAGGCCGCCAGAGCGACTACGGCCAACGCCGCCGCGCCACCAACCACCGCCCGGTCAAGGAACATGCGGGCAACAGCATGTGAACGTCTCGGCACATCTCCTCCGCTCGGGTGCTGAACGCCGCAGGGAACCGGATTCACGCTCGCGCCAATCCGCGAGATCCTCAACGTACGCGACAGCGGCCAGCCCCCCTGCGAGCACGTCGCGTCGCTCGTCGAGCACCGGCTAACCGAGATCGAGCGGCGGATGCTTGAGCTGCGCAAGCTCCGTTCTCAGCTCCAGGGCATCGCAAAGCGCGCCCGAACGTTCGACCTCGAAGACTGCGAGGGCTACTGCGGACTCATCGCCTGAACCAGCGTTCGGCCTACGCCGGACCAGCCGAGCGCACCTGTTATCGATCGCTTCGATCAGAACCTCGATCCGAGCGGAACCACTGCGAAGCTGACTGGCACTCGCCGAGTTAGGACTTCACCGGCAGACGTGTCCTATTCGACCTGCGTGAATGGCTGCTTCAACGCCGCCCTGTCTCGACCGGGAGTCCTGCGGTCGCCCACTCCGGGTAGCCGTCCTCGAGGCGCTTGGCGGCTCGTCCCCGTTGTGTCAGGGACCGGACGGCCTGGTCCGCGTAGACGCAGTACGGGCCGCGACAGTAGGCGACGATCTCGGTGTCGGTGGGCAGCTGGTCGAGTCGTCGGGCGAGTTGGTCGACGGGGACGGAGATCGCGCCGGCGACATGCCCGGCCTCGTATTCGGATTCGGGGCGGACGTCGATCAACGTGACATCCCGACGGCGGAGGCGCTCGGCGAGCTCCTCGCGGGTGATCATCTCGAGACCGTCGCGCTCGCCGAGGTAGGCGTCGGCGAGTTGTTGAATGCCGTCGACGTAGTCGCTGGCGACGCCCCGCATGGCTCGCCACATGTCGGCGACCCTCAGGCTGGCCAAGCGGTAGTGCACGCGAGTGCCCTCTGGACGCGTCGCCACGAGACCTGCGCGCGCGAGGGTGCGCAGGTGGTGGGAGGTGTTCGCGACGGACTGGTCGATCGCGGCCGCGACCTGTTCGACGGTTCGCTCACCTTGTGCGAGCAGCTCGATGATCTCGGCTCGCCGTCCGCTGGCGAGCGCCTTGGCGACCGACGCCAGGCCGGCGAACAGCGCATCCTTCGCCGCACGCGTCCCGACATCGTTGGACGTACCGATCCGCTGGCGTCTGTCATCC
This sequence comes from Actinomycetota bacterium, assembly GCA_019347575.1. Classification (NCBI taxonomy): domain Bacteria; kingdom Bacillati; phylum Actinomycetota; species Actinomycetota bacterium. The sequence continues at coordinate 72,406 of JAHWKY010000021.1, forward strand.
ATGGGCATCTCCTCCAACCTGCCTGGCGGGGGCGGTCTCGCTCATGGTGCGCCAGGCGACGGTTCCAGAGAGAAGTGTCAACGCGGCCGCTGCCTGCACGGCCGCGGCCAGCGAGACCAGGCTGGCGACGACGCCGGCAAGGACCGCCCCGACGGCGTAGCCGATGTCGCGCCAGGACCGGTACACGCCGACCGAGGTCGCGCGCCACGACGGGTGGGCGGCGTCCCCGACGGCGGCCAGTAGGGCCGGGTAGGCCATGGCCGTGCCGACGCCGAGCAGGACGGTGCCCGCGACTCCCGATGCGAAGGGACGCGCAAGGCCGAACCCGATCACCGCCAGACCGACGGACTGGGTGAGCATCCCGGCGACGACGAGCGGGCGGCGGCCGATCCGGTCGGCTAGTGGCCCGGTGAGAATCTGCCCGAGTCCCCAGATGATGGGGTAGATCGCCTTGAGCAGCCCGATGTCCGCCAGGCCGAGCCCAGCCGCGGCGAACAGCACCGGCAGGACGCCCCAGGACAGTCCGTCGTTGAGGTTGTTGACGAGCCCGGCCTGGGATGCGCCGAACAGGGTGCGGTTCCGCCACGACGTCTGCGCGATTACCCAGCCGGCGGAGCGGTGCTCCGGCTCGTGACCCTCGGCGTCGTGGTGTAGCCGTGCCTCGAGGCGCGCGTGGTCGCTGGTGTCGCGCACGAGCAGCACGGACAGCGCCAACCCGATCACGGCGTAGGCGATCCCGATGAGGAACGGCTCCGGGCGCAGCCCGGCGCTGGAGGCGATGTAGCCGGTCAGCAGCGCCGTGACGCCGACCGCGGTGTAGCCGGCGGCTTCGTTGAGGCCCATCGCCAGGCCCCGCTGGCGTGGGCCGGCGAGGTCGATCTTCATGTTCACGGCCATCGACCAGGCCAGGCCCTGGTTCAGTCCGAGGAGGACGTTGGCGGCCACGATCATCCACCAGGCCGGCGCGTAGGCGAGCAGGAAGGGCACTGGCAGGCCGACGATCCAGCCGGCGATCAGCACGGCCTTGCGGGTGGTGCGGTCGGCGGCCACGCCGGCGAGGTAGTTGGCGGCCGCCTTGGTGATCCCGAACGCGGCGATGAACGAGAACAGCACCACGTTCGGTTCCAGGCCGAACTCCTCCGCGCCGACGACGGGCAAAACCGTGCGTTCGAGACCGACCATCCCGCCGACGAAGACGTTGACGGTGACCAGTAGCGCGAACTGCCGCCAGTTGGCGCGCAGCCCCAGCGCGGGACCGGCGTCAGACGGCTCGCCGGTCCGTGGCTCGGTCGCCGTGGTCGAGCTCACGCGCCTCTCCGGATGGCCTGCCGCCACTCGTCGGGGCCGCCGGAGAACACCGCGACGTCATCCCGCCCAGCTCGCTCCAGGAGGCTGGCTGCGGTCATCGATCGCTGTCCGTGCATGCAGTGGGTGACCAGTGGTCCGTCCGGCAGGTCACCCGCCGCCGAAGCGATGTTCCCGAGCTCGACGTGGGTCGCGTCGGCGATGTGGCCGGCTTCCCACTCGGATCGCTGCCGGACGTCGAGGACGGTCGCGTCCGTCCGCGGGGTGTCGGTGAGTGGGGTCGCGACCGTGTCGTGGCCCGCCGCGCGCCATCCGGGGATGCCTCCGGCGAGGTGGCCGACCAGGTGCTCGTAGCCGATCTTGAGGCACTGGCGCACGAGGTCGTCGGTGTCCTGATCGTCGTCCACCACGAACAGCAGCGGGGTGTCGGGGTCGTCGATCAGCCATCCGAGCCACGTCGCGAAGCTGTCACGCAGTTCGATGGACAGCGAGCCCGCCACGTGCGCGTCTGCGTAGCGGTCGACCGGTCGGACGTCGATGAGCTGCGCCCCGTCGGTGATCCTCTCGGCGACTACAGAGGGCGCGAGTGGGTCGAGCCTGGGCGTGTCGGTCCCGTACAGCCGTGGGCCGCGACGGTTGACATCCCGCAGACGGAGGAAGTACGGGGGGAAGCTGCTGAGCCCACCAAGCAGCTCATCGACGAACCCGTCCTCGTCACCGACCTGCAGGAGCCGGTTCGACCGTCGCTGTTCACCGATCGTGGTCGATGGCTGATCCCCGGACCCGGCGGAGCAGAACGAGCCACCACCGTGGGTGGGATACACGGGGACCTCATCGGGGAGTTGCAGCATCGTCCCGGTGATGGACCGCCACGCCGCCCGCGCCAGCGGCTCGGTGCGCTCGGGCGAGATCAGGTCGGGGCGTGCCACGCCGTCGACGATCAACGTGCCGCCGGAGAACAGCGCCTGCGGCCGACGGTCGTCGAGAAGCACGTAGGAGACGTGTTCCGGGGTGTGGCCCGGCGTCGACAGCACCTGCAGCGTGAGTCCGCCGAGATCACGCTCCTCGCTGTCGGCGACCGGTTCATGCGGTGGTTCCAAGGCGGCGTCGGCGGGCGCGAGCCGGGTCACGCCCGGCACGGCGGCGACGAGCTCCCCCGCACCGGACACGAAGTCGGCGTGCAGGTGGGTCTCGACGACCCAGCGGATCCGGAGGCCGAGCTTCTCGGCGAGCTCCAGCGGCTCGCCGGGGTCACGCGAGGGGTCGACGGCCAGGGCGGAGCCGTCGCCGAGGTCGACCAGCCAGGCGCTGTTGCCCAGGCCGGTGTCGGCGATCCGGTGCACGGAGAGTGTCACGTCCAGCCCTTCTTCAAACGTTCATTTGACATCAACTTACGAACCGTTACGGTCGAGGTCAAGCCAACATTTGAACAGCGGCACCCGGCCGCAGCAGCAACGTCGAGGAAAGCGACGTGGAGCAGCCACAACGGGACGAGCGTTGGGGTCAGCGACCCCGGGGCGGTCACCGCCTCACCATCGTGGCGTTGCTGCCCGGCAAGGCTCGTTGGGCACCGATTACGGAAGGGAACCCATGCCAGACGCGATGATGCCAGGGCCCATGATGATGGTCGTCATGTTCGTTCTCATGGCGCTCGTACTGGCGGCGCTGATCGCCGGCGTCGTGTGGCTCGTCAGAACTGTCAGCGACAGTCGGCGCCCAGGTACGTCGAGCGCACTCGAAGCTCTCGAGCTGCGTTACGCGCGGGGAGAGATCGACCGCGACGAGTACCACCAGCGCCGCGACGACCTTGAGCGACGTAGCTGAGACTAGGGACCGAATCCCCGGGACGACCGCCAACCACAGGAGCCATGCATGCCGCAGCTACCCATCCATGACGGGGGCGCATCTTGCGACCTCGACGATCAGGGCGCCAAGCGACGCAACGTCGAGTTCGCCGACGTGGTCGAGCGCGGACTACGCGACCGCAAGCGGACTCCCCACGGTGTCCGACTCATGTTCGAGCACAACGACCGACTGGAGGATGACGTCCGCGAACTCGTTGACCACGAATCCCGATGCTGCGGGTTCTTCTCGTTCGACGTCGACGTCACCGAAGACGCCATCTTGGTCAACGTCAGCGCACCCGCGGACAAGGACGCATACCTGGATGCGCTGTACCAGGCGACCGATCTCCAGCAGCGAAATCGCCACCGCTGATCGCTGCGCCAGTTCCATGCGAGCCGAGGAGACAACCATGAACCAACCACGTGGATCATCGAGCCCTGCCGCCAGTTACCGGCAGGTCACGGGTCCCATCGTGGAAGCCCGTGGGGTCGTCAAAACCTACCGGCGCGGGCAGACCGAGGTGCAGGCGCTGCGCGGCACGGACCTGGCGGTCGACCGAGGTGAGATGGTCGCCGTGGTGGGGCCATCCGGTTCGGGCAAGACGACGCTGCTGAACTGCCTGTCCGGTCTCGACGATGTCGACGAGGGTCAGGTCCTCGTTGCCGGTCGCGACATCCACCAGATGTCCGACCGTGAGCGCACGGCGTTCCGCGGCCGTGCCATGGGGTTCATCTTCCAGGCCTTCAACCTCGTGCCAGTGTTCAGCGCGGCAGAGAACGTCGAGCTGCCGCTGCTGCTGGGTGACGCCGGACCTGACGAGGCCCGTCGCCGTGCCGAGGAGGTGCTGGCTCAGGTCGGGCTGGCCGATCGGGTCGATCACCGACCCGCCGAGCTGTCCGGCGGCGAGCAGCAGCGTGTCGCGATCGCCAGGGCGCTGGCTCCCCAACCGGAGATCGTGTGGACCGACGAGCCGACCGGCAACCTCGACAGCGCGACCGCCGGCGACGTCATGGAGCTGCTCCACGGCCTGAACGCCGAGGGCCTGACCATCGTGCTCGTGACGCACGACGAGACCATCGCCCGACGTGCGGACCGTCTGCTGACCATGCACGACGGACGCATCGTCGACGAGCAGGCGCGCGCATGACCACCGCGGCACTCCTGGTACTCGGCGGGCTGGCCGCAGTCGCGGCCGCGCTCATCGCCATCACCGCAGCCCGCCACCCGGCCGCACGGCGCCTGGGCATCCGCTCGGCGAGGCGCCGCCCGACGGAGACGGCCCTGGTGACACTGGGGGCGCTGCTGGGCACCGCGATCATCACCGGGTCGCTGGTGGTCGGCGACGCACTCGAGAGCTCGTTGCAGGCGGGCGCGTTCACCCAGCTGGGACCGGTCGACGAGACGGTGACCGCACCGGGGGCCGACGCCTTGCCGGGCCTGCGGGAGGCCCTGTCCGGTCTCGAACAGCGTCGCGGCGTCGACGGGGTGGCGTTCGGCCTGCGCAGCCGTGGCACCGTTGCGACCGGCATCGAAGGCGGCGACCCCATGGTGCAGCCCGACGTCCAGTTGCTCGAGGTCGAGTTCGACGAGGCCCGCGAGCTCGGTGACGACCCGGCGACGACGGGACTCGGTGCGGCACCGACGCCCGCCGAGGGCGCTGTCGCGATCTCGAACGATCTCGCCGAGGAACTGGGCGTCGGTGTGGGCGACCACATCACGGTGTTCGCGTACGGCCAGAGTCGCAGCTTGGAGGTCGATAGCGTCCTGCCGCGGACGGGACTCGCCGGCTACAGCACGGATCTCGACGCCCGCAGCCTCAACGTCTTCCTGCCACCAGGCACCATCCAGCAGCTGGCCGCCGATGCGACGGAGGCCGCTTCTCCGCCGATCTCGCTGGCGTTCGTCTCCAACCAGGGCGGGGTCCTCTCCGGGGTGGAGCGGACCGATCAGATCACCGAACTCCTCGAGGAGCGGATCGAGGGACTGCCGCAGGCGGAGGTCGTAGCGAGCAAGCAGCGACTCCTGGACGCCGCTGAGGAGACCGGCGCGTTCGCCGAAGAGATCTTCCTCGGCATCGGTGCGTTCGCGGTGATTGCGGGGATCCTGCTGCTGGTCAACGTCTTCGTCATGCTGGCGCAGGAGCGCCGCACCCAGCTGGGGATCATGCGGGCGGTCGGGATGCAGCGCACGGAGCTGGTGCGCGCGTTCGTCCTCGAGGGGTCGATCTACGCTGCAGCCGCCGCTGTACTCGGTTCCGCCGCGGGGATCGGCGTCGGCGCTGCGATCATGAGGCTGGCCAGGGGTCTGTCGATAGGTGGGGGATCCACGCCGGAGTTGCGCTTCGCCGCGGATCCCACCAGCGTCGTCGGTGGGCTGTTGGTGGGCCTGCTCATCTCGCTGGCGACCGTCCTGGCCACCAGCGTGCGTATCAGCCGACTGAACATCATCCGCGCCATCCGTGAGCTGCCAGAGCCGCCTCGTCCCCCTAGGCCGGTCCTCCGAACCGTCATCGGCGTGCTGGCGGTCTTGCTCGGCGGTGCGGTCACGGTCGCAGGTCTATCAGCGGGTGCCGGGTCGGCGCTGTTCGTCGGTCCTGCCGTCCTGGCTGCCGGCATCGTCGCGCTCGTCAGTCCCCTCACGGGCCGGCGGCCCGCGGTCACCGTGCTCGGGCTGCTGGTCGTGGTGTGGGGCGTGGTCGTGCCGACGCTGTTCCCCGACGTGTTCCGCAACGCCGACGTCGTCGTCTTCGTCCTCCAGGGACTGGTCATCACCGGCGCCGCGGTGGTGGTCCTGGCCCGGAACCAGGACGTGGTGGGGCGGCTCGTGCGCCGCGTCGCCGGCGGCCGCGGGAGTCCCGTCGCGCGGCTGGGGCTCGCGTACCCGCTGGCCCGACCCTTCCGCACCACCATGACGCTGGCCATGTACGCACTGATCGTGTTCACCCTCGTTCTCGTGTCGCTGCTGGCACAGGTCGTCGGCGCGCAACCCGACGTGTTCGCCGACGCCGAATCCGGCGGCTACGACATGTTGGTCACGAGCAGCCCGAGCAACCCCCTCCCTGCCGACGCGGCGCGCCAGATCGACGGCGTCGTGTCGATCGCTCCACTGCGCCACGCGTCACGCACCGTCGAGTTCCGCGCTCCCGGGCAGGCGGAGTTCCGCCGCTGGTTCGCCTCCGGATACGACCGGCGGTTCCTGCGTGCCGAACCCCCGGCACTGGATCGGTGGATCGCCAGCCTGCCCGATGAGAACGCCGTCTGGAAGCACGTGCTCGACCATCCCTCCACCATGATCCTCGACGCCCAGTTCCTCGAGCAGGCTGGCTCTGGCCAGTCCGTACAGCCGGGCGACACCATCCAGGTCCGCGACCCGCTCACCGGCGCGCAGGAACAACGGAAGATCGTGGCGATCACCAAGAGCGGACTCGCCTTGTCCGGCGCCTTCATGTCCGAAGACAGCCTCGTATCCATCCTCGGGTCCAGGCTCCCCACGAACCGGCTGTACGTGGCCGTGGACGAGCAGGCGAACCCTCGACAGATCGCCAGCACCCTCCAACAACAGCACATCAGCCACGGCGTGCAGGCACAGACGTTCCGGTCCATCGTCGCCGAACGCCAGCAGCAGAACCGCCAGTTCATGCGGATCCTGCAGGGCTATTTGATGCTCGGACTCCTCGTCGGCGTCGCCGGGCTCGGTGTCGTCATGGTCCGCGCCGTGCGCGAGCGCCGCCAGCAGATCGGTCTGCTGCGCAGCGTCGGGCTGCAGCCTCAGACCGTCGGCCGCTCCTTCATGCTGGAGGCCTCGTTCATCGCCCTCCAGGGCATCGTCATCGGATCCCTGCTCGGCTGCGCCACCGCCTACCAGCTCATCACCAACGCAGGCGCCTTCGGAGGGCTGGATGTCCGCTTCCAGATCCCATGGCTCCAGATCGCCCTGCTCCTCGGCGTCACCCTGCTGGCATCGACCGCAGCCGCCGCGTGGCCCGCCCGCAGAGCCAGCCAGATCCGCCCCGCCGTCGCACTGCGGACCCTCGAATGAACGCCAGTGGCTGAGTTCAACGCGTCCGCCGATGTCACCGGCCGTCTGCCGACCAACCCGGCCGGTGCCACGAAGTAGCCTCTGTGGTGACCGCAACGTTCCACAACCCTGATGGAGAGGACGTCGAGGGAGACGCGGTTGGTCTGGTCAAGGATTCGATGGTCGCGGCCGTGGCCAGCTACACGGGCACCTAGGCGATGGAGCAGGCCGGGATGAAGCTGATGGAACTCGAGCGCGAGGAGGACCGGCAACAGTGAGTAGGAGGTCCGTCCCGACCCGCCGTTCGCCCTCGCGGCCGACAACCTCGCCTCCGGCGTGCTCGGCGTCGACCTCGACGAACAGCAGCGCCCGTCTACCAGCTACTCCGTCGTCGCACCGGCATGAGACCGGTCACGTCAGGCTCGTCACCGGCGTGTCACAGTCGCTGATCCTCGATGAGACCATCACCCCGGCGATCGGCACGTCCGCACCCAACCGTGACTACCCGCTCTCCACCCACCTGCGTGGGTTCGCCGCACACCTCGCATTCGGCCTCGCGATCGCAGCCACCACCGGACTGGCACGGAAGATGACCGGAAGCCGCTGACCCGTGTCGCTCGAGAGGACTCCTGAACCTACTGTTGAAGCTCCGGTATTTGAACCGCCCGAATGCTTCTGATTGGCAGCTCATCCCCTCTGGCTCGGACCAGGGTCCGCTACGGCTCCGAGTCCAAAGCAGAGGGGACCGGATACGATCCCGGCATGGCCCGTCCGCTCTATGTCACGTTCGCTGGGGAACCCACCGGACCGTGGCGAGTTGAGTCGCTCGAAGCCGTGCAGGGAGAAGGCCTGCCGGCCGTTGAGCGACTGGCTGTCCTCGAGGGTGGTGCGGAGGCACCGCCGGAGACAGCTATCTGGCTCCTCCGAGGCGTGACGAGCAACGAGCGCTATGTCACGGGGGAAGAGCACGAAGCGCTGACCGCTCGGCAGCCAGCGCTCGGCCGGCCTGAGGCAATCCGGGCAGCACTCATCCCGGTCCGCAAGACGGAGGAGTGGTGGGAACTGTCCCAGGATGAGCGGCGAGCCATCTTTGAGGAGCGTTCGCGGCATATCGCCA